>DATHJG010000001.1:0-7560 GCA_035489875.1 Solirubrobacteraceae bacterium
CTCGCACAAGCTCATCCGGCTGCTCGAGCGCGAGCTGGCCGACGTCGCGGTCCACGACCCGGTCGTCGCGACGCCGACGTCGAGCTTCGAGGAGGCCGTGGCGGGCGCGGACGTCGTCGTCGTCGCCACCAACCACTCGGAGTACTCGACGCCCGAGGCGCTGGCCGCGATCGCCCGCACCGGCGCGCCCGACTGCCTCGTCGTCGACCCGTGGAACGCGTTCGGCGCCGCCCAGGTGTTCGCGTACGCGAACGAAGTGGCCGCGCTGAGCGCCCGCCAGCGGGTCTTCCCGTGACGTCCCGCTAGCCTGCTGCGCCGATGAACCGCGTCCTCGTCACCGGAGGCGCCGGCACGATCGGCGCGGCCGTCGTGCGCCGGCTGCTGCGCGACCCCGCGTGGGAGGTGCGCGTCTCCGACCAGCGTCCCGCGCCGCAGTGGATGCGCGAGGGCTGCGAGGTCCACACCGGCGACCTGCGCGAGCTCGACCAGGCGCGCGCCGCGATCGCCGGCTGCACGCACGTGATCCACCTCGCCGCGATCGTCGGCGGGATCGCCAACTTCCACAGGCTCCCGCACACGCTCACCGAGGTCAACAACGCGCTCTACAACGCGGTCTTCCGCGCGGCGCTCGAGACGGACGTGGAGCGCTTCACGTACGTGTCCTCCTCGATGGTGTTCGAGCGGGCGGAGGAGTTCCCGACGCCCGAGGACTACATCGACCGCTGCCCGTTCCCGCTGTCCGCGTACGGCTTCTCGAAGCTGACCGGGGAGATCTACTGCCGCGCGGCGCATGACGAGCACGGGCTGCCCTACACGATCTGCCGCCCGTTCAACGCGTACGGCCCGGGCGAGCTGCCGGACGCCGAACCCGGCATCGCGCACGCCGTCCCCGACCTACTCCGGAAGTCGTTCCCGGGGAAGGCGCCGCTGCCGATCTTCGGCTCCGGCGAGCAGACCCGCACGCTCACGCACGTCGACGACATCGCCGACGGGATCGTCACGGCGACCGGCCACGCCGCGGGGCTGAACGAGGACTTCAACATCTCGGCGAGCGAGGAGCTGACCGTCGCCGCGATCGCCGCGCTCTGCTGGGAGGCGGCGGGCAACGACCCGGCCGACTTCGAGCTCGAGCACCTGCCGAGCTTCAAGGTCGACGTCCAGCGGCGCTGGCCGTCCGTTGAGAAGGCCGAGCGGTTGCTGGGCTGGAAGGCGAACATCGACATACGCGACGGCATCCGCGCGACCGCGGACTGGCTGCGCGAACAGGAAGGAGCGACGACCGCGTGAGCGCCAAGCGCGCCCTGATCACCGGCATCACGGGCCAGGACGGGTCTTATCTGGCGGATCTGCTGCTGGAGAAGGGCTACGAGGTCCACGGCATGGTCCGCCGCGCCTCGACCGAGAAGTTCGACCGGATCGAGCACCTGCGCGACCGGATCACGCTGCACCAGGGCGACCTGCTCGACCATCGCTCGCTGGTCGACACGCTGCGCGCCTCGCGCCCGGAGGAGGTATACAACCTCGCCGCGATGTCGTTCGTGGCCGTGTCGTGGATCCAGCCGACGCTGACGGCAGAATTCACCGGTGTGGGAGTCACCCGGATGCTCGAGGCGCTGCGCGAGGCCTGCCCCGCGGCGCGCTTCTACCAGGCCAGCTCTAGCGAGATGTTCGGCAAGGTGCTCGAGACGCCGCAGACCGAGACCACGCCGTTCTACCCGCGCTCGCCGTACGGCGTGGCCAAGGCCTACGGCCACTTCATCACGGTCAATTACCGCGAGTCGTACGACCTCCATCTGTCCGCGGGCATACTTTTCAATCACGAATGCAGTCGGGCCAGCGCGCCTCTCGTTGTGCGGCTTGACGGCGAGGTGGCGGTCAGGACGCCGCGGGATCTCGTGCCGCTCGTCGAGAAGGGGCGCTCGACGCAGACCTTCACACCGGACCGCTTCCTCGAGGTCTGGGACGGGCTCGAATGGACGCCGGTGCGAGCGATCACTGCAACCCGCCGGCGCGCCGGCGACCCCGACCACCGACTCCTGTCGGTCGAGACGCGCGGAGGCATCGCGGAGGCGACCGGCCACCACACGATGCTCGACGCCGAAAACGAACCGCTGAGGGCCGACGCTGTCCAGCCGGACGATCGGCTTGCGCTCGGCGAGTACTTCCCGGCCGCGCCCGGATGGACGACGATCGGGGACGATCTCGCCGAGTTCCTCGGTCTGATGGCTGCTGACGGCTACGTGTCACGCGACGGCCGGCGAATCGACTTCGCGAACAACGACTGGGACGCCCGCTTGCGAGTCGGAGAGTTGTGGAGTCAGCTCTTTCTCGGCAAGTCGACCCCCTCGACAGTTCCTTCAGGCTTCAACCCCGCGCGAGGCGTCGAGCATCTCGGACTCAACGGCGTGCCGACGCTTGGCCCGTGGCTGCGCGAGCAGCTCTACACGCCGACAGGCCATAAGCAGGTCCCTCCGATCGTGCTCAACGCGACGCCCGATGCCCAGGCGGCGTTCTTGCGCGGCCACTACGTCGGTGACGGACTCAAGAAGGGGAACGGCCAGTCCGTCAAGACCAACAGCCCCGTGCTCGCCCAGGGTCTCTGCTGGCTCTACCACAACGCCGGCCAGCCGTCCTCCGTGTACGCCGAGCACCGGGCCGGCAAGATCTACTACCAGCTCAACCTCCGCTCGGCCGTCCGCGTCGGTGCGAAGGGCCAGCATCTGGCGCGCGATCCCCATGAGGTCCGCCGGGTCGTCGAGATCGAGCCGATCCCCGGGGATGACGACTTCGTGTTCGACCTCGAGACGGGCTCCGGTGTCTTCGCCACCGGCGTCGGCCGCGTGGTCGTGCACAACTCACCCCGCCGCGGGCTGGAGTTCGTGACGCGGAAGATCACGTGGCACGCGGCGGCGATCAAGCTCGGCCAGCGGGAGGAGCTGCGGCTCGGCAACCTCGACGCCAAGCGCGACTGGGGCTACGCCAAGGACTACGTCGAGGCGATGTGGGCGATGCTGCAGCTCGACACGCCCGAGGACTTCGTGATCGCCACCGGTGAGACGAACACCGTGCGCCGCTGCGTGGAGATCGCGTTCGACCAGGTCGGGCTCGACTGGGAGCCGTACGTCAAGATCGACGACGCGTTCAAGCGGCCCGCGGAGGTCGACCTGCTGGTCGGCGACCCCTCGAAGGCGAAGCGGGTGCTCGGCTGGGAGCCGCGGACGAACTTCGAGCAGCTGATCCGGCTGATGGTCGACGCGGACCTCGCGCTGCTCTCGGGCTGACGCGGGATGCCCGACCCAGCCGCCTGGCAGGGCCGGCGCGTGTGGCTCACCGGCCACACGGGGTTCAAGGGCGCGTGGCTCGCGCTGTGGCTGCAGTCGCTCGGGGCCGAGGTGCACGGCTTCAGCGCCGGGACGGTGAGCGAGCCGTCGCTGTACGAGCTGGCCGGCGTCGGCGACGGGATGGCCGGGGAGGTGCGCGGCGACGTGCGCTCCAAGAGCGAGGTGCGCGCCGCGGTCGTCCGCGCGCAGCCGGACGTGGTGATCCACATGGCCGCCCAGGCGCTCGTTCCGCGCGGGCTCGCAAAGCCCGTCGAGACGTTCACGGTGAACGTGACCGGCACCGCGAAGGTGCTCGACGCGCTGCGGGCGGAGGCGGCGCCGCGCGCCGTGGTCGTCGTGACGAGCGACAAGTGCTACCGCAACGACGGCCACGGCAGGGCGTTCCGCGAAGACGACCCGCTCGGCGGCGACGACCCCTACTCCGCCTCCAAGGCCGCGCAGGAGCACGCCGCCACCGCGTTCCGCGGCCTCGGGCTGCCGCTCGCGACCGTGCGGGCCGGCAACGTCATCGGCGGCGGCGACTGGGCCGCCGACCGGCTGCTGGCGGACTGCATGCGCGCGGCGCTCGCCGGCGAGCCGGTCACGCTGCGCGCGCCGGAGTCGGTCCGCCCGTGGCAGCACGTGCTCTGTCCCCTGGAGGGCTACCTGCGGGTGGCCGAGCGGCTGCTCGACGGCGCCCCCGACGCGGCGTCGGCCTGGAACTTCGGTCCGGAGGAGTCCGACGCGCGGCCGGTCGGCTGGCTCGTCGACCGCGTGGCCGAGCAGTGGCCGGGCG
The DNA here is from genome assembly GCA_035489875.1 of Solirubrobacteraceae bacterium. Classification (GTDB taxonomy): domain Bacteria; phylum Actinomycetota; class Thermoleophilia; order Solirubrobacterales; family Solirubrobacteraceae; genus DASQMT01. Next base: position 4,117 of record DATHJG010000001.1, read on the forward strand.
GGCTCGAGGTCCGCCACGGCGACCCGGACGCGGCGGAGCGCGAGGCGCCGACGCTGCGGCTCGACGCCGCACGGGCGCGCGAGCGGCTCGGCTGGACGCCGCGCTGGGACCTGGCCGCCGGGCTCGACGCCACCATCTCCTGGTATGCCGCCTACCGCGACGGCGCCGACATGCGCGCGGAGACGCTCCGCCAGATCGCGGCGTATGCGGACGCCAGTTAGCGTTAGCTGCTCAACCCCGGAGCGTGTCGTCGGTCGTTAGACCGGTGTCGAAGTCCGCCGGCTCGGACGCGACGCCAAGCTCGCCGGCGAGGTTGCTGATCCCGGCGAGATCCGCGAGCAGCAGCTCCGATGAGCGGCGGTCGGTGACCGTAGCGCGATTGCGGCGGCGCCTCCAGCGCCGCTACCGTATCCGCGCATGAGCGTGGGAATCGTGGGCCTGGGGTACGTCGGGCTGCCGCTGGTGGTCGCGTTCGCCGAGGCGGGCGAGGACGTGATCGGCGTCGACGTCGACGCCGGCAGGGTCGCCTCGCTGCGCGCGGGCCTGTCGCACGTCGAGGACATCCCGTCGGAGCGGCTCGCGGCGGTGATGGACCGGATCGACTTCACGACGCGCGCGGTCGACCTGCACCAGGCGGAGGCGATCCTCGTGTGCGTCCCCACGCCGCTCAACCGCAACCGCGAGCCCGACCTCGGCCCGCTGCTCGGCGCCGCGCAGACGCTCGCCGACGTGTTGGCCCGCGGGCAGCTCGTCGTGCTCGAGTCGACCACGTTCCCGGGCACGACCCGCGAGCACCTCGTGCCGCTGCTGGAGGAGTCCGGCCTGGTCGCCGGCGAGGACTTCGCGCTGGCGTTCTCCCCCGAGCGCGTCGACCCCGGCCGCACCGACTACACGCTCCGCAACACGCCGAAGGTCGTCGGGGGCCTCACCCCCACGTGCACCGAGCGCGCGCTGGAGGTCTACGGGCGTGTGTGCGAGCAGCTCGTGCCCGTCTCCACCCCCGAGGTGGCCGAGCTGTCGAAGCTGCTGGAGAACATCTTCCGCTCGGTCAACATCGCGCTCGTCAACGAGCTGGCGATCCTGGCCGACCGCATGGGGATCGACATCTGGGAGGTCGTGGACGCCGCGGCGACCAAGCCGTTCGGCTTCATGCGCTTCGAGCCGGGGCCGGGGATGGGCGGACACTGCCTACCGGTCGACCCGTTCTACCTGACGTGGAAGGCGCGCGAGTACGACATGGTGACGGAGTTCATCGAGCTCGCCGGCAAGGTCAACAAGCAGATGCCGTACTTCTGCCTGGAGAAGATCGAGCGGGCGCTCAACGACGCCGGCCGGCCGGTGCGCGGATCGCGGATCCTCGTGGTCGGCGTCTCCTACAAGGCCGGCGTGGGCGACCTGCGCGAGGCGCCCGCGCTCAAGATCATCGAGCTGCTGCGGGAGCGCGGCGGGGACGTGTCCTACCACGACCCGCACGTGCCGGAGCTGCCGCAGTTCGGGCTGCGCAGCGCCGAGCTCGGCGGGGAGTGCGATCTCGCGGTCATCGTCACCGCGCATCCCAAGGTCGACCATGGGGTGGTCGTCGAGCACTCGCCGGCGGTGCTCGACCTGCGCGGCGTGACGCGCGCGCTGCGCGACGAGAAGGTCCAGCAGCTCTAGGCGCGCGCCGCGGCGAGCGTCCGCTCCAGGCCCTCGGCGAGCGCGACCTCGGCGCGCCAGCCGAGCACCTCGGCGGCGCGGCTGACGTCGAGGCACGAGCGTGCGACCTCGCCCTTGCGCGCGGGCGCGAACCGCGGCTCGACGCCGATCGCCTCGACCAGGTCCAGCACGCTCGTCTCGACCCCGGTGCCGATGTTCACCGCGCCGGTCGCGGCGGCCCCGGCGGCGGCGAGGAAGCCCGACACGACGTCGCCGACGTAGACGTAGTCGCGCGTCTGCGAGCCGTCGCCGTAGACGGTCACCGGCCGCCGCTCGACCGCCGCGCCGGCGAAGATCGCGATCACGCCGGCCTCGCCGTGCGGGTCCTGGCGGGGCCCGTAGACGTTGCCGAACCGCAGCGCCATCGTGGAGAGGTCGTGGAGGCGGGTGTAGAGGGCGAGGTACGTCTCGGCCGCGGCCTTGCTCGCGCCGTAGGGGGAGAACGGCTCGAGCGCAGCGTCCTCCGGCGTCGGCAGCGGCGCCGACTCGCCGTAGAGCGCACCGCCAGTCGAGGCGAGCAGGACGCGGCGCGCGCCGGCCACGCGGGCGGCCTCCAGCACGGTCGCCGTGCCGGCGACGTTGACGCGCGCGTCGTGCGCAGGGTCGGCGACCGACTTGCGCACGTCGACCTGGGCGGCGAGGTGGAAGACGACCTCGGGCCGCTCCGCCGCCATCGCGACCCCGATCGTCGCGATGTCGGTGACGTGCAGCGGCACCCCGTCCGGCACGTTCTCGCGGCGGCCGGTGGAGAGGTCGTCGACGACGGAGACGGCGTCGCCGCGGGCGAGCAGCGCGTCGACGAGGTGCGATCCGATGAAGCCGGCGCCGCCGGTGACCAGTGCCCGCATGCGGCCGGGGAGTCTAGGGACCGTCGTAGAGCGGACGCAGCGCGGCGGCGATGACGGCGGGCGCGGTCCGCTCGCGCGCCGTTGCGAGCGCGGCCTCGCCGGCGGCGGCGTCGCGCCACAGCGCGCGGATCCGCTCCGCCATCGCCTCGACGTCGCCGGGCGGGTGCAGGCCCGCCGCGGGGACGATCTCGGCCAGGCCGCCGGCGCGCGACGCGACGACCGGCAGCCCGGCCGCCATCGCCTCGAGCGCGGCGAGCGGGAGGATCTCCTCGTAGCGCGACGGGACGAGGGCGAGGGCGGCGCCGGCACGCAGCCGCGCGAGCTCGGCGGGGTCGACGCGGCCGACGAACCGGACGGGCGGCGCGGCCCCGTGCGCCGTACCGCGCTCGCCGGCGGGGTCGAACCCGCCGGGCGGCGCGGTCGCGGCGCGGTCGTGCGCCGCGCGCAGCGCGGCGGCCTGCGGCCCGTCGCCCGCGACGACGAGCGGGACGCCCGCCAGGCGGCAGGCGGCGATCGCGTCGGCGACGCCCTTCTCCGCACTGAGGCGTCCGGCGTACAGCGCGTACTCGCCCGCGGCGGCGCGGGAGCGGTCCGCGAACGCGCGCTGGACCGACGGGATCGCATGCGCCCGGCCGCCCAGCGGCGCGCCCAGCGACTCCAGCCGGTGCAACGCGAACGCGCTGGGGACGACGAACGCGTCGGCGCTGTCGGCCAGCTTGCGCTGCCACAGCGCGAGCCCGGCGCCGTACGCCGCCGACTCCGCACGCGACCCGCCGCGGCAGTTGAGCCGCACGCCCGGCAGCGTGTTGCGCCCGTGGCAGCGCGTGCAGTCCTCCCCGCGCGTGAAGCACGTGCCGACGGCGCAGACCAGGCGGTAGTTGTGCAGGTGGAGCACGACGCG
>DATHJG010000002.1:0-2262 GCA_035489875.1 Solirubrobacteraceae bacterium
CGCTGTGCGTCTTAAGGTCGAAGTCGGTGCGGTTCGCGACGCCCATGAGCTCGCCCCACTCGTTCCCCTGGAAACGGAACCGGTACTCCAGGTCGACGGTTCGTTTCGAATAGTGCGAGAGCTTCTCCTGCGGGTGCTCAAACCGCCGCAGGTTCTCGCGCGTGATGCCGAGCCCGAGGTACCAGGCCTCCGACGCGTCGATCCAGTACTCGAACCATTCCTCGTCGCTGCCCGGTTCGACGAAGTACTCCATCTCCATCTGCTCGAACTCGCGGGTGCGGAAGATGAAGTTGCCCGGCGTGATCTCGTTGCGGAAGCTCTTGCCCACCTGCGCGATGCCGAACGGCGGTTTCATGCGCGCCGACGAGAGCACGTTGGCGAAGTTGACGAAGATGCCCTGCGCCGTCTCGGGCCGCAGGTAGTGCAGACCCTCTTCGGTCTCGATCGGACCGAGGTGGGTCTTGAGCATCATGTTGAAGTCGCGCGGCTCGGTCCACTGCCCGGGGTCACCGGTCTCCGGATCGCGGATGTCAGCCATGCCGTTGGCCGGCAGGTGGCCGTGCTTGGCCTCGTACGCCTCGATCAGGTGGTCGGCGCGGAAGCGCTTGTGAGTGTGCAGCGATTCCACCAGCGGGTCGCTGAACACGTCGACGTGCCCGGATGCCTCCCACACCTGGCGGGGCAGGATCACCGACGAGTCGATGCCGACGATGTCGTCACGGCTTTGCACCATGAACTTCCACCACTCGCGCTTGATGTTCTCTTTCAGCGCCGTGCCGAGGGGGCCGTAGTCCCATGCGGAGCGTGAGCCGCCGTAGATCTCACCCGCCTGGTAGACGAAACCCCGGCGCTTTGCGAGGGAGATGATCGAGTCGAGCGGATTGGGCGTGGCCACGAAGGGAACTCCAGAGGTCAGCCGTGCTGGCTGCACGGTCGAGGGTGCGAGGCACCAGCCTATCGGGCGCTACGAACGCAGGGTCGCCAGCACCGCATCCACATCGCTCTCGTCGTTCCAGAGGTGGAACGCCGCACGCAGCCGCCCCGCCCGCCCCGACACCTTGATGCCGTTGTCGACGAGCTTCTTCACGTCGTCACCGGACTCATCGGGCCAGGTGACGATCGCCTGATGCTGCTGCGGGATGCCGAGGCCGTCGCAGAGCGCGTCACCGAGGGCGGTGGTCCGGTCCCACACCTCGGCGATGTCGAGTCCCGCGAACAGCTCGATCGCGTGCTCCGCCCCGGCGAACGCCTGCCAGGCCGGCGACACGTCGAACCGGCGGGCGTCGGGAGCCAGGTTCATGGCGGGGCCGTAGATGCTCGTCCACCGGTCGTCGCCGCCGGCGTACCAGCCCGCGTGGATCGGCGTCAGCAGTGCGTCGGCTCGGTCGCCGACGGTCATGAACGCGACGCCGCGCGGCGAGCAGAGCCACTTGTACGCGTGGCACGCGGTGATGTCGAATGGGGACGCGGCGAACGGGTGCACGCCGGCGCCCTGCGTCGAATCGCAGAACGTGAGCACGTCGTGCGCGCGGGCGGCCTCGATGATGGCGGGCAGATCGGCGACGCGGCCGTTGGCGGATTGCACGAGCGAGAAGGCGACGAGCCAGGTGTCGTCGGTGAGCGATTCCGCCAGCGCCTCGAGCGGCACGCTGCGCACGGTGATGCCGGCGCGCTGAAGGAAGGGGAACACGATCGAGGTGAAGTCGCCGTCGACGCAGACCACTTCGGCTCCCGCGGGCGCGGCGGCCGCGACGATCGAGGCGATCGCGGAGGTCTGCGACGCGATCGCGATCGAGGAGACGGGCATGTTGACGAGGCGCGCGTAGTGGCCGCGTGTGTTCTCGACGATCGAGTCGTAGCCCATCGGGTCGCGGTCGGCGGCCTCCCAGGCGTTCAGGTCGGCGCGCATCGCCGCCACGGCGCGCTTGGGCGGCAGGCCGATCGAGGCGGCGGCGAGATATCCGCGCACGCCGGTGAACTGGTCGATGGCGTCGAGGAGAGCGGCAGAGGTCACCTGTCGAGCATTGCGGCGACCGGGCGATGTGACAAGAGTCCAATGCGCGAAAGTGGATCTCCGCGCACTGTTCTTGCGCGTCCAGGCCGTTTGACGCAACGTGACGCAGGTCAACGGCGGGTTCCACCGATCAGGGCCGTGCGAGGCGGGTTCCGCTCAGACGCTCGGCGCGTCGATCGCGCCGCCGAAGCGACGTGTGCGGCGCGCGTACAGCTCGACGGCCTGCCACAGCTCGACACGCGAGAAGT
>DATHJG010000003.1:0-2067 GCA_035489875.1 Solirubrobacteraceae bacterium
ATCAGCAGCACGACCGCGACGACCACCACCGCACCACCCGCTATCGCGGTTTTCGCGTTCATGTTTGCTCCAATCTCGCTCGGGCGCGCGCAAGTCGGACGCGAGCGCGCGCCGCGGTTCGCTCGCGGTCGCCCAACTTGCCGACCGCGCCTTCCGTTCCGGCTAGGCGAGCGCCGGGGGCGGCCGCTGGGCGAGGCCGAGGGCGATCAGGAGGCCGCCGCCGGGCGCGAACGAGCGCGGCGGCAGTGGCAGGCGCTGGCGTCCCACCGAGGCCGGACGGCGGCCGCCACGGACGGCGATCCGCTCGGAGAGGCGGACGATCGTCTCGCACCCGGGGTAACGCCCCAGGAGGAGGACGGCCAGCAGCCCCAGCAGGGGCAGAACGGGCAGCAGGAAGGCTCCGAACTCCGTCACGGGCGACCAGGATAACGTCCCACGGGGTGCGCCCAGGACGCGACAACATCGCCGCCCCGGACCTTCCGGCCGGCCTCGACTGGGTCGGTGCCGAGCCCGACTCGATGCCGACGCTGACCGCCGGCGGCCCGGCGCTCGTCCACTTCGTCGAATTCGCCCAGCTGAACAGCGTCCGCACGCTGCCCTACCTGGAGGAGTGGTCGCGGCGCTACCGCGAGCTCGGCCTCAGCGTGATCGGCGTCCAGGCGCCGCGCTTCCCGTTCGCCGCCGAGCGCGAGACGGTCGCCGCCCGACTGAATGCGCTCGGCGTCTCCTTCCCGGTCGCGATTGACGCCGAGCACGAGCTCTGGGCCGCCTACGGCTGCGAGGGCTGGCCGTCGCTCTTCCTCTGGAGCCTCGGCGGCGCGCTCGCCTGGGTCCATTTCGGCGAGGGCGAATACCGAGCGACCGAGGACGCGATCCAGGCGGAGCTGCGCGAGCTCGACGCGCTGCGCCAGCTGCCGGCGCCGATGGCGCCGCTGCGGCCGACCGACGCGCCGGGAGCGCGGGTCATCGCGCCGACCCCGGAGATCTTCCCGGGCGGCTCCTGGCAGCGTCCCTGGACCGCTGGCGATGACGCCGAGGTGATCGGGCTCGACTACCAAGCGGGTGGCGCCTACGCGACTGTCGAGGGCGACGGCGCAATCGAGGTAGAGATCGACGGCCAGTGGAGGACGCTGCCGGGGGATCCCACCCCGGGCCTGCGAACCATCGCCGAGCACCCTCGCCACGAGGCGCACGACCTCGTGCTGCGACCCTCTCCAGGCGTCAAGATCTGGTCGATCAGCTTCGCGGCAGGCCTGCCCTGAGCGTGCCGTCAGACCGGGTTGGTCTTGATCGCCCAGCGAGCGGCGCGGATCAAGTGCTCGGGCGCTTCTTCGCGTTCGAGCCGCCGCAGCGTGTCTGCGGTAACGATTCTCGGACCGGAACCGTTGAGCGATCGTTCTTCGGCTTTGGCTTTCTCTTTGGGCGTCATTCTCCGTTCTTCCTGAAGTCTAAGGCAGCTTCGCAGACGCCACCGACGGACGCGAACGCTGGGTCGCGGGTCGCGTTCGCGAGTTCCCCGCAGTGTCCTTTGGAGAGGAAGTCGATCGCAAGGACACCGACGACCTCCGCGCTCCCGGCTCTCACGCCGCGCTTGTAGAGCGGGCTCGCGGCGACCGCCTGATACTGCGGCGTGCGTTGAAACTCGGCCCAGGAAAGGCCGAGCCGATCATCGCCCGGGAGTTGCTCGTACTCGTCGCGGGACGCTGCCCGGGCACGGATCGCCTCGAGGTCCCGGACCAAGGTTTCCCGGCGCTCCCAGGCAAAGCCGACGACACCCTTGCCCTGCCGCCAGCGGATCCCGGAACGCGCCCGGTCACCAATGAGCAAGAAGGTCCCGGCGCGACGCAGGTGCTGCCGGCGTATCCCGCTGACTTTCCAGATGTGCACCCCGACCTCGCTGAGCCGTACGCCGGGGCAGCTGTCGTCGATATAGGCGGCAACTTCGCGACAGGCGTCCGCGAGCCCGCGATCGCCTCGGCCGACCCGACCACGGACGACGACGGTCGCCTGGCAGATGACCACGAGGACCACCGCAGCGACTTGCGACACAGGCAACGCGTGCAGTCC
>DATHJG010000004.1:0-6339 GCA_035489875.1 Solirubrobacteraceae bacterium
CCCGGAGGACTGGACGGCGTACCCGGCGGCCTCGCCTTCCGGGGACGGCACTGCGTCCGCCGGCGCGTCGAGGGGCCCGGCGATGCGCGCAGCTCGGCGCTCGTTGGCTTGCGAAAGGACTGCTCCGCCTGACCGGAGGCTCGAACGGCCCCGCCCTCCGTTCGGTCCGGCGCGGGCAGTCGGCGCGTGGCGCGTTACGTGCTTCATCGAGGCTCATCCGCCGGCAAGATACCTCGGCGTCACCGTGTCTCGTGACTGCCGCTTTCGCCTGGGAGCAGGCGCGACGCAGCGATCGCCGGCACCGCTCCCTGTGCCTCAAGCGGCAGCGCATACGCGGTGCCCATCGATGCTTCTCCGGTGCCCGACGAGCGAGATCATCGACGCCGGCCGCCCCAAGCCGGCGGTCTCTCCATCTCACCACTATGCGACGCCGGGGCGATGCTACTCGAGGATCGCGACCGCCTCGATCTCGATCAGCATGTCCGGCGTGAACAGGCTCGACACGCCGATGAGGGTGACGGCGGGGGTCCCGGGCGCCGGGAGCTGCGTTCCCGCGGCGGCCGCGCCGCGACCCAGGTCCTCGAACATCGAGGGGTCCCAGTTCACGACGTAGAGCCGCATGCTCACGAGGTCCTGTTGCGTCGCGCCGGTCTCGTCGAGCGCGAGCCCGAGGTTCAGCAAGGCCCGCTCGGCCTGTCCGGCAAGGCCGCCGGGGACGACGGCTCCGGTCTCATCCGTACCGACCTGACCGCCGATGTGCACGATGCGGCTCCCCTGCGCGACCGTAGCGTGGCAGAAGCCCGGAGGCGGGTCCGGACGTCCGGCGATGTTGTGAGGCGTGACAGTCACGCGGCAGCACCTTAGACGGCTTACCGGATCGTTTCCCTCGCCGGGTGATCATCATCCGCGTAACGGCGTACAGCCGCCGGCGCTGTCGGTGATGGCGACGTCCTGATCCACGCCGGCCATCATCAGCCGGGGCTCTCTCACGTTCTGGGCCACGACCATCACTTCGCCGCGCCCCACCAGCCTCCGTCACAGAAGCCAGAAACTTCCGGATAGCTTTACTAGTACCCGAGAATGGCGGCGGCCTGACCCGGCTCGCAGGAGCCCGACCTACCTGGAGTGAGAACGCAACCGACGGGCCCCAGACCGAGGAGTACAAGGGCCGGGCCTTCAGGAGTCACACAGAAGAGAAAACGGAAAGTACGACCTCGGCGGGTAATCCATGGGCTGATTGGCCGGCACGGCTCGGCGAGCCGAGGGGACACTCCGACCCCCGGGACCTGGGCCACGGTAGGGCGGACGGTCGGTGCGGCCTTGGCCTTAGCGGGCGCGCCGCTTGCCGCGACGACTGCCGTAATGATGAGAGCGGAACCGGCGATTGCTAAACGCCGCAGGATGAGTCGAGACATGGTGTGGACCTCGAGTGCAGTCAGGTTGACGGCCGGAGCCGGACGATGAGAAATCGATGACCGACTCCGCAGACGGCGGCAATGTCGCACGCCGCTGGTCGCTTCGCGGATGTCCGATGGGACAATCCTGCCTGTCCGCAGGAATATTCCATCTGGCGCAGCTGCTCCTTGAGCAGGTAGGAGCGCCGCGGCGTGCGCACCCCCTGCCTCGCCTCCGAGCGCCCCGCGCCCGCGACCTGACCGAACCCATCAGCGCAGCCGACCGGCGCGGTCAAGCACCGCAAGCCCCCTCCAACACCCGATCCGCCTCGCGGCACACGCTCGCCATAGATGCGGTGCTTGACGGCCGCCGGCCGGCGAAGCCGCACCCTCCCACCTACTTACCGTACCGTCACCCACGGAAGCAGCAGTAGAGCCCCAATACGCCGGAGGGTCCCTCGGCGCCCGCTCCCGGATCCCAGGCGCCTTCCGTGGCCTTCGCCGTGAACGAACCGGCTCGGCACCCCCTTGACCCACCCACGGCGGGATCGCATGACGACGCTTGCTCAGGCTTCACTCGCGTTACAGACCGCACGGTCGCTCCGCCCCGCTTCGCACCCGGCCTCTCGACCACGCACGGGGCATCGCTAGCCCGAGCCGTTAGCCGCGCACATGACCCTCGGTCCGTTGTGGCTGCTCCGCTCGCCCCATGCGTCCGCGCAAGACGAGCGCCCAGGTAAGGGAGCCGAAGGCCGCCGTCGTTGCCAGCGTCCGGACGATGTCCCAGGCGACCCAGGGGGTCACGAAGTCGTCGCGCACAGCGGCTAGATTCTCGATGCGGGCGGGGTCACCCGCCTCCTTCAGCTCATCGTTGAGTGGGAAGTGGACTGCGAAGGTGATGACGACCATCACCGTGTAGAAGGCGAGGCCGGCGACGATCCAGCCTGCGGTCTTGGGCGAGCCGGAGCGACGCGCCTGAACGAGGGCGACCGCGGCGAGCGCCGGAGCACCGAGCAAGGTCAAGTAGAAGAACGGATTCTCGATCTTGTCGATCATCTGTTGCATCGCATCGACAAGCGTGCGGTCGTCGGCCGCGGTCAGGGCCGGCATGACGGCGATCGAGGAGAAGTAGAAGAGCCCCGCCAGCAGGCCCATGGCCATCACGGCCGCGCCCAGCACGATGTCCGCGTTGCGGTCGGCGCGGTCCTCCGGCGCTTGTTGTGCGTGTTCCCCGTCCATCCGTTCTGGGTCTCCGTCGGCGGGCTTGCGGGTTGGGGTGCTGCTGGCCATGTTGGCCCTTCCGCCCCGTGGGGCTGTTGTGGGTGTCTGGATCCGGATGACGTCAAGCGGCCCGGGTGGCCCTCGGGTTCCAGATGCCGGTGGCGGCCGCGTCGCGTGCGTAGTCGCTGAAGTCCCGCGGCTCGCGGCCGAGGGCGCGCTGAACGCCGTCGGCCAGGCGGGCGTTGCGACCGTCGAGGACCTCACCGAAGATGAGGGTCAGCATCTCGACGACCTCGCTCGGAACGCCCTGCTCGGCGGCAGCGGCGGCGAAGTCCTCGATCGAGATCGGTACGTAGCGGATCTCGCGGCCCACCGCCCGGGAGATTTCCAGGACCGCCTCCGCGAACGTGGGGAGCCGGGGCCCGGTGAGCTCGTAGAGCTCGCCGATGTGCCGATCGTCGGTCAGCGCCGCGACCGCGACGTCGGCGATGTCGTCGGCGTCGACGAACGGCTCGGGCGTGTCTCCGGCCGGAAGCGCAACCTCGTTGCTCCGGACCTGTTCCCGCCAGTAGTCCTCGCTGAAGTTCTGGGCGAACCAGGTCGAGCGCAAGACCGTCAGCTCGGCGCCGGAGTCGCGCACGGCCCGCTCCGCACGCTCGGCCTCTTCCTCGCCGCGCCCGGACAACAGAACGAGACGCGGAACGCCGCTCGCCACGGCCAGTTCGGCGAACGAGCCCAGCGTCTCCGCGGCGCCGGGAATCGCGTCCCAGTAATGGGAGACGTAGGCCGATCCGACCCCTTCCAGGACCGGGTCCCAGGTCGAGCGGTCCTCCCAGTCGAAACGAGGCTCGCCCGAGCGCGAGCCGATGCGAACAGGCAGGCCGCGTGCGGTGAGGCGCTCCACCACTCGGCGGCCGGTCTTGCCGGTGCCACCGAGTACCAGCGTGGGTTCTTGACGCGTGTTGTCGTTCATGGGTCATCCAGTGGTTGATCGCGGGTTGGTAGGAAGTTGGTTGGATCGATTCGGACTGTCTATGGCTGGAGAGCGCCGATTCATGCTCGGACGTCCAGCGGCCGCGGCGCCGAGCGTGGCTGACCGCGACGCCTCGCGAGCCAGGCCAGCGGTGCGAGGACGATGCGCTGCAGCCGGCGGGGTGGGAACGCTCCCTGTACCTCGTCCTCGAACTCCTGGGTGAACAGGGCGAGGTCGAGGGGCCTCGGGATGCCGCCCAGCATCGTGCGGCCCTGCTCGGCGAGGCCGACGGCGGTCTCGAAGAGCTGCTCCATCTTCAGCGCCGGGCGCACCTCGACGCGGACGAGCGCGTCATCGTCGCCGACATTCGCGAAGTCGTGCTTCTGGCCAGGGGGGACGACGACCACCTCGCCGGGCCCCGCGATGACCCGCTTGCGTCCCATCCTGAAGCGCATCGTGCCCTCGACGACCTCGAAGCGCTCCTCCTGCTTCGGGTGGATGTGCTGGCCACCCGGGACCCGTCGGCCCGCGGGAAGCTCGAGGTCGATCGCGAGCAGCTCGCCGCCCGTGTTCGCCGATGTCTGGCGGAACGTGATCCGCTCTCCGCTGGCCGGGTTCTCGAGTGTCTGTCCTCTGTGTGCCATGGTCGCTCCGATCTGGTCGTGAATGCAACACGTCCAGTCTTCCGCGTTGGCGCAGGACGGTCTATGCCCAAAGCGCGTCGATGTATGCTCAATCGTCCACCACGCTGGACGAGTCGGGTCGGGGCATGCATACTTGGCGTCATGCAAGCGCCCGACCCGTTCCCGCCGTCGGATCCCCTCGGCGAGGCACTGCACTTCCTGCGGATGAACGGCGCGTACTACTGCCGCTCCGAGCTCACCACACCCTGGGGACTCACGCTGCCGCCGATGCCGGGGTACCTCTGGTTTCACGTGGTCACCTCGGGCCGGCTCTGGCTCGAGACCGGGGCGGAGGAGCGGGACTGGATCCAGCTCGGAGACCTCGCGCTCGTGCCGCACGGGGACGGTCACGTCCTGCGCAGCGAACCGGGCGCTCCTGCGCCGGGGATTCTCGACCTCGAGCGTGAGTCCATCAGCGATCGCTACGAGATCCTCCGCCACGGCGAGGGTGGCGCGCCCACCAGCCTCATCTGCGGGGCCGTGCGCTTCGAGCACCCGGCCGCCGGCAACCTCATCGAGGTCCTCCCGAGAACGATCCACATCGAGGCGTCGAGGTCGCCCAGGCTGGAGTGGATGCAGAGCATGCTGCGACTGATGGCCTCCGAAGCCGGCGAGCTCCGGCCCGGCGGCGAGGCCGTGATCACGCGCCTCGGGGACATCCTCGTGATCCAGGCAATCCGGGCCTGGATCGAAAGCGATCCGGCCGCGCAGAGGGGCTGGCTGGGAGCGCTCCAGGACCCCCAGATCGGGCGCGCCATCTCAAACATTCATCGCGACCCCGCTCGGAACTGGACCGTCGCCTCACTGGCCCACGAGCTGGCGATGTCGCGCTCGGCGTTCGCCGCCCGCTTCACCGAGCTCGTCGGCGAGCCGGCGATGAGCTACGTCGCACGCTGGCGCATGCAGGTAGCGGTAGCCGCACTGAAGGACGAGGGCGCCACGGTCGGCCAGCTCGCCGACCGGCTCGGCTACCGGTCCGAGGCCGCGTTCAGCCGCGCCTTCAAGCGCGTCACCGGCGTCTCGCCGGGCGCGATCAGGAGAAGCGCCGGCGAGCAGGACCGCGCGCTCATCGCCGCCGCCGCGGGCTGAGACTGCGAAGAGCGACCTTGCGCCGGTTTGCGCCTATGGTCGCGTGCGTCGTGGGGAGACGAAGACAGCGGTGAGGCTCGCCGGGCGGTGGCGCAGCTCGCCGAGTACCGCCGGGCCGATGAGGCGCCAGAACCCGTCTCGCGGGACGTCGCGGAACAGGTCGCGCAGCCAGCCGCGATCAAGGCCGAAGTTCACGAGCCCGGCGGTGACATCGACGAGGTCTGATCGCCGAATGAGCTCGACCTCGAGGCCCATTGCCATCCGCGACCGCGGGGCGTGATGTTGCTCGCAGGCGTCCATGCAACGCTGCAGCCGCTCGGGCGGCCAGCCGAACGGCTCGAGCACCCGGGCGGCCAGGCGCGCGCCCTCGGTCACGTACGGGTCGCGGCTGTGGGTGAACAGGCCGGCGTCGTGCAGCCAGCAGGCGCACAGCAGCAGTTCGCGATCGAACGCCCGCTCGCCGGCGAGCCGCTCGGCGATCGCGAACTGGCGCAGGCAGTGGCGCTCCATCGGACCGTCTGATCCCGCTGCGGCACGCATGGCTTCCAGGGCCGCCCGGGCGGCCGGGGTGGCGGACAGCGCGTCGGCGTTCATGGCGGCGAGCCTAGCGAGGGGAACGGAACGACCCTCACCGCGAGGCCTGAAGCCGGCGAACACGCTCGCGACGACGCGTTCTTCGCCGCTCGAGGCGGACGCTCGAGCGCTGAGGAGTCCCTGGAATGGAGTCTTGCTCCACGCGGCGACGGAGTACGAGGAGCGAAAGGTGCCGACATGACTCGGACAGCAACCCCAGCCCGGGGGCGCCGAGGCCGTTCGCCTCGGGGCGATTCGTCGCTCGAACGGCTGCGACCGCCGGTCCGCATGACTACACCTCCGGGGCCCGGTCGTCGTCGGCGGTGTGCCGTGGCAGCGGCGGCGCTTCGACGTGCCCGAGTCGGGCGGCATCGTTGGCCTCGAGTACCCGCTTCAGGAGCGACAG
>DATHJG010000005.1:0-4224 GCA_035489875.1 Solirubrobacteraceae bacterium
AACCGCTTGCTGGGCAGCCTCCCGTCTGCGCTCCGGGAGTTACGCTGCTCGACGTCCGGCTGACGGTGGCGAGCCGCGTAACCGCTTGCTGGGCAGCCTCCCGTCTGCGCTCCGGGAGTTAGCATGTCCTCCCGATGTGCATTCAATGCGTAGCCGGCGCGATGGCCGCAGGCGCGGCCGCGAGCGGGTCCCGCTCGTGGCTCATCGCCCGCTTTCGCGACGCGCTCACGCCCGGGCGCAAGAAGGCACTGAGCGCGGTGCTCATCAGCGCGGGCGTGCTGGCCGGCGGGATGATCGGACCCACGCCGTAGCGTGCCAACGCTCGAGGGCCTCCAATTCGACTACGCGCTGTACCCGCTCCCGCCCGGGCGGCTGCCGTTCCGGCGCTGGCGCTGGGAGCTGTGGCACGGCGCCAACCTCGTCGCCGCCGGCTGGCGGCTCGCGCGGCCCGAGGCCGGCCGGGCGCTGCGCGTGCACGCCGCCGAGTTCGGGCACCGATTGTTCGGCCTGCCGGTCCCGGCGCGCGACCCGCGCGCGGGCCGCGGCGACCTTCTCCCCGGAACCGCTGAGCGGCTCGCGATCGGGGCGATCAGCTACACGCTCGTCCCGCGCGCGCTGGACCGCCGCGCGCCCGGGCTGGTGACCAGCTGAGCTGTGCTGCCGCACGTGGAGATCGTTCCGGGGCTCAGCGCGTGCGATCGTTCCGGAGCCTCAGCGCGTCGTTCCGGGGCCTCAGCGCGTGGAGATCGTTCCGGTGCTCGACGTCCGGCTGACCGTGTCGAGCTGTGGGTTCGCTCGCCGTGGGGCGATGCTGCCGCGCGTGGGAGATCGTTCCGGTGCTCGACGTCCGGCTGACCGTGTCGAGCTGCGCAACCGTTCTGCTGGGCAGCCTCCCGTCTGCGCTCCGGGAGTTAGCATGGCAGCCTCCCGTCTGCGCTCCGGAAGTGAGTTAGCATGGACCTGCGCTCGGACACCGTGACCCGCCCGACGGCCGCGATGCGCGAGGCGATCGCCGGCGCCGAGGTCGGCGACGACCAGTACGGCGAGGACCCGAGCGTGGTCCGGCTGCAGGAGCAGGTCGCCGCGCTGCTCGGCAAGGAGGCGGCGCTGCTCGTCCCGACCGGGACGATGGCGAACCAGCTCGCGCTCAAGCTCTACTGCCGGCCGGGCGACGACGTGATCGTCGGCGCCGAGAGCCACGCCGTCTGGCACGAGACCGGCGCGGCGGCGGCGATCGCCGGCGTCCAGTTCACCGAGGTCGGCGCCGGCGGCCGCTTCACCGCCGAGGAGTTCCTCGCCGCCCGCAACCCGCGCGACCACCTGCTCTACCCGCCGACGACGCTCGTGGAGATCGAGAACACGCAGAACCGCAGCGGCGGGCTGGTGTGGGACCGCGACGAGCTCGAGCGGATCGGCGCGGCGGCGCGCGAGCACGGCGTCGCCTCGTACCTCGACGGCGCCCGGCTGCTCAACGCCGCGGTGGCGCGCGGCGACGACCCCGCCGCGCTCGCGGCGCCGTTCGACCTCGTCTCGATCGCGCTGTCCAAGGGTCTCGGCTGCCCGGTCGGCTCGGTGCTGGCCGGGACGCGCGCGGACATCGCCGCGCTCGTGCGCTACCGCCGCATGCTGGGCGGCGCGATGCGCCAGTCCGGTGTGCTCGCCGCCGCGGGCGTGTACGCGCTCGAGCACCACGTCGAGCGGCTCGCCGAGGATCACGCGAACGCGCGGGTCATCGGCGGGCGGCTGTCCGGCTGCGCCGGCGTCGCGATCGACCTCGACGCGCTCGAGACGAACATCGTCGTCTTCCACCTCCGCGACGGCGCCCCGGACGCGGCGACGGTGGTCGCCCGCGCGGCCGAGCGCGACGTGCAGGTGATGGCGTTCGGCCCGCGCACGGTGCGCGCGGTCACCCACCTCGACGTCTCGCGCGCCGACTGCGAGCGGGCGGCGGACGCGCTGGCGGAGACGGTGGGGTGAGCGAGGAGATCTACTTCGCGTCGCCGGACGCGTTCCGCGCCTGGCTCGAGGAGCACCACGAGCGCCAGACCGAGGTCTGGGTCGGGTTCTGGAAGAAGGCGACGGGCAAGCAGGGGATGACCTGGTCGCAGTCCGTCGACGAGGCGCTCTGCTTCGGCTGGATCGACAGCGTCGCCAAGAGCGTCGACCACGAGCGCCACCGGCAGCGCTTCACCCCGCGCAAGGCGACGAGCAACTGGAGCGCGATCAACATCGCGAAGGTCGCGACGCTGCGCGGCGAGGGTCGGATGCGACCCGCGGGCGAGGCGGCGTACGCCCGGCGTAGCGAGGAGCGCTCGCGTATCTACTCGTTCGAGCAGCGTAAGGAGCCGCAGCTCGAGCCCGAGCAGCAGGCCCAGCTCGAGGCGAACGAGGCCGCCTGGGCGTTCTTCTCCGCGAAGCCTCCGTCCTACCGCCGGCCGGCGATCTGGTGGGTCATCAGCGCGAAGCGGCCGGAGACACGCGCGCGCCGGCTGGCGACGCTGATCGCGGATTCCGCGGCCGGGCAGACGCTCAAGCACCTCACGCCGTCGCCGAAGCGGAAGGACTGACCTTCCCTTCCAGGTGCGGCCTGCCGCTGCGCGCGTCGTGCAGCGCGACGCGACGGACGTCGCCGTCGGTCCAGGAGGAGAACGCGACCTTCGCCGGGAGCAGCACAGGGAGCTTGAACGCGACCTCCACCGTGAACGCGGCGGGCAGGTGGCCCTGGAGGGCGGCGAGGCAGCGCGCCTTGGTCCACATCCCGTGCGCGATCGCCGCCCTCTGGCCGAACAGCTTCGCGGCGAGCCCGTGCATGTGGATCGGGTTGCGGTCGCCGGAGACGGCCGCATAGCGGCGGCCTGTGTCGCCGGGCACCTCCCACTCAGCCACCGGCTCGCGCGGCTCGGCGCGCTCCTTCGTCGCGGCCTTGCCGCCGCCGTCCGACTCGCGGTGCAGGTACGTGCTGCGATCGCGCCACGCGAGCTCGCCGCCGGCGTAGGTCTCGGCGACGATGTCGACGGTCCGCCCGCGCGGGTGCTCGGCGAGGCGCTCGGCCCACACGCGCAGGTCGAGCGGCTCACCGGCGTCGAGCGGGCGTAGCTGCTCGACCGCGTTGCCGACGTGCACGAGCCCGAGCACGCCGAACGGGAACGAGCCGGACGCCATCAGCTCCATCGCGAGCGGGAACGCGAGCACGTGCGGATACGTCGCCGGCAGCGTGTCGCTCAGCCGGAAGCCGCAGACGCGGTCGTAGGCGGCGAGCTGCCGGCGATCGACCACGATTCCGTCGCGGTGCAGCTCGCGCTCCGGTACCGCGTCCGGGCGCCGGCGGAGCGGGCCGAGCGCGGCGCCGACCGCGATCTTGCCGTACGTCGTCGCGGCCATGCTCAGGCCCCGATCAGGCTCTGGCCGCACACGCGCACGACGGTGCCGTTCACGCCGCCGGACCCGGGCGACGCGAGCCACGCGACCGTCTCGGCCACGTCGACCGGCAGGCCGCCCTGCGAGAGCGAGTTCATCCGCCGCCCGGCCTCGCGCGTCGCCATCGGCATCGCCGCCGTCATGCGCGTCTCGATGAAGCCCGGCGCGACCGCGTTGATCGACCCCTGCCGCTTGGCCAGCTCGGGCGCCAGCGCCTCTACCAGGCCGATCACGCCCGCCTTGCTCGTCGCGTAGTTGCTCTGCCCGCGGTTGCCGGCGATGCCGCCGATCGAGGAGACGCACACGATCCGGCCGGCGCGCCGCAGCAGGTCGGCGTCGAGCAGCGCGGCGGTGAGCCGCTCCTGGCCGATCAGGTTGACGGCGAGGACCGCGTCCCACTGGTCCTCGCTCATCCGCGCCAGCGTCTTGTCGCGTGTGATGCCGGCGTTGTGGACGAGGACGTCCACGCCGCCGTGGCGCTCGCGCACGTAGTCGGCGAGCGCGCCCGGCGCGTGCTCGGCCGTGATGTCGAGCTGGAGCGCGGTGCCGCGGACGCGGTTCGCGGTGGCCGCGAGGTCGGACCCCATCGCGGGAATGTCGAGGCAGATCACCTCGGCGCCGTCGCGGGCGAGCACCTCGGCGATCGCGGCGCCGATGCCGCGTGCGGCGCCGGTGACGACCGCGACCTTGCCGGCCAGCGGGCGCTCCCAGTCATCCGGCGCGGCCGCCACGCTCCTGCCTCGGTCGGAGGCCTCGTCACCGCTTCGCTCGCCCACCGCGATCACCTGGCCGTCGACGTAGGCGGAG
>DATHJG010000006.1:0-2026 GCA_035489875.1 Solirubrobacteraceae bacterium
GGACCCGTTGTAGGGCATCGCGTACACGCCCGCCGCTCGTGCCAGGTCCCCGGAGCGGTGCCCGTCGTCGTGCTCGGGCGTCCAGCCTTCCGCGTCGACCTGGCGCTGACGTTCGGCGCCGATCAGGTCGACACCCGTCATAGTGGCCTCAGCCATCGGTTCCTCCAGCCTGGTTGTCGTCAAAAGCACGCGCCAACTCCGGCATGACGCCCTCGATGGTCATCATGGCTGGTCTCTCCTCGATGCTGCGGCTCGCGTTGGTGGATCACCACGGTCGATCGAACTCCTCGCAGGCGTCGGAGCAGAAGTCGTTGGCAAAGATCGTGCGTGCGCCGCAGATGCAGCGATGCCGTTCGTCCTCGATCCGCGCGCAGACCACGCACAGGGAGTCGCCCGTAAGCTCCATCGGCCGGCGGCACTCGTCGCAGTGGTCCTCGGCGATGGTTGCAGTACGGTGGAAACTCACGCTGATCCCTCACCCTTCGGCCCGAGGTCACGCATCAGCGCCTTGTGGACGTGCTCGAGGTCGTCGCTGTCGATGCAGCGGTCCTTGATGTGGTTCGTGACCGCCTTCTCCAAGCGGTTGAACGAGCGAACCCAGAGGGCGCGGCTGGAGCGCAGACGCTCGGCCTCGGCCTCGAGTTCATCGACCCACGTCATGCGGGTCGTCCACTCGGGATGCGGGCAAGCGCAGTCCTTGCCGCCTTGGAACAGGCCGGGCGCGGCGGCCTCTGTGTATTCCCGCGCTCCACAGCCCGAGCAGCGATAGCCCGTGAATGGCGAGGGTCGTCGAAGGAGCACGCGAGATTCAGCCACGGAGAGCCACCGCCTTCGGACGCCCCATCGACTCCAGCATCTGCGTTAGGTGGCCGTCCTCGTGGAACGCCCACATCACGTTCCCGTTCAGCGCCCACCAGACGTGCGTGCGCCAGTCGTCACCGAAGCGGGGCGCGGTCGCGCCGTCGATGCGCTCCTCGAGCTCGTAGGGGCGCTCCTTGCCGTCGAAGCGCGGCTGCTCGTAGACCTTGCCGCTGTACTCGTCCGGCGCGGAGCGGCCCTCAGCCCAGTCAGCCCACGCGTCGAACGGCTCGCCGTCCTTCTCGATGTAGAGGAAGTCGAGGACATGGCCGTTGTACGTCCACTCCGTGAGCGTGAGGCCCTTGCCGGCCTTCACGAACCGGTCGTACGCCTCAGGGATCGCGCCCCACTCGAACTCCGCGGACCCCATGTAGTCGAGGTCGTAGTCGCCCATGTGGCCGTAGCCGAAGACGTTGCTGAGGTTGTCGAGGGCGTGCGTCGGTGACCCCTCCGGGCGATCCGCGCGCCACGACCGCTTCATGCGCTGGACGAGGTAGAAGTCACGAGCCACGGTGAGTCCCTTCGATCAGTTGAACGTGAACGGACACGCTGGGTCGCCTTCTAAGCACTACGATCCCAGCGCCTTTCGCGCCTCGCGCACCGCGCTGCGCATTACGGGCTCGTCGTGGGGCCCATACAGGGCGGATGCGCGAAGCGCCTCCTTGGCCTCCTTGTTTTCCACGACCTCGTATGCGGCGACGATGGCGCGATGGACACGTACGCGACTCGCCCACTTGAGGTTGCGCAGGATGCGCTCGGCGCGCTCGTCGTTGCTCATCGCTTCGCCCTCGTCGCCGACGATGAAGCGGTCGTAATCGTCGCGGTCCAAAGAACACTGCGGACAGTGCGTGCCATCAGGCAGTTCCGAGTGGTGCAGCTTGTCCTGGCAGGCCTTGTGGATCGTGCGGATCGCGAGCCGCTTCCCCCGGAGGTCTGCTTCGCGGCGTGCCTGCGCCCGCGCTTCGTCCATGCTCATGCCGCCATCTCCGCGGTTCCGAGCGACTGGTCGCCGTAATAGTCCCAACCGAAGCGCGCGCGGCGAGCGAACAGCTCGACGTACGGTCCGGGAGACACTTGTTCGACGAGGTCGAGGAACACGTCCGGCTTGCGGCTGTGCTCGTCGCGTCTCTTGTTGGCCGCGACGACGGACGACTTTAACCTCTGGACG
>DATHJG010000007.1:0-9226 GCA_035489875.1 Solirubrobacteraceae bacterium
TACGGCTCCTGGTACCTGCGCCACCTGCTCGACAAGTACGACGGCCGCGAGGCGCTCGCGCTCGCGGCCTACAACGCGGGCCAGGGCAACGTCGACGAGTGGCTCGCCGCGGCCGGCGCGCGCGGGGAGCGCTTCCGCGCCGCCGAGCACATCCCGTTCCCGGAGACGCGCGACTACGTCGAGAAGGTGCTCGCGGCGCGCGACGACTACCGCCGCGAGTACGCGCGCGAGCTCGGCTTGTGACGTCCCGGCCGCTCGCCGGCCGCGGCGCGCTGGTCACCGGGGTGAGCCGCCGCGTGGGCATCGGGTACGCGGTGACGCGGCGGCTGCGCGAGCTCGGCGCGGACGTGTTCGTCTGCGGCTTCGCGCCCCATGACGCGGCGCAGCCGTGGGGCGCCGACGCGGCCCGCGTGCCGGCGCTGGCGGCCGAGCTCGGCGCGGCGGGCCATGCCGAGCGCGACTTCACCGACCCCGCCGCGCCCGCCGCGTGCGTGGAGGCCGCCGCCGCGGCGCTCGGCCACGTCGACGTGCTGGTCGCGCACCACGCGATGTCCTGCGACCAGGACCTCGCCGCGCTCGATGCGGCGGCAATCGACGCGACGATGGCGGTCAACGTGCGAGCCACGCTGCTGCTGGTGCAGGCGTACGCACGGCTCCACGACGACGCGCGACCCGGGGGCCGGGTCGTGCTCTTCACGTCGGGCCAGCACCTCGAGCCGATGACGCGCGAGCTGCCGTACGCCGCGAGCAAGGCGGCGCTGCACGGCATCACGGCCTCGCTCGCGGCCGAGCTGGCGCCGCGCGGCATCCTCGTCAACACGCTCAACCCAGGCCCGACCGACACCGGCTGGGCGACGCCGGAGCTCGTCGAGCTCGAGCTGGAGCGGCTGCCGCTCGGCCGCTGGGGGAGCCCGGAGGACGCGGCGCGGATCGTCGGCTGGCTCGCGACGGACGAGGCGGCCTGGGTGACCGGCCAGGTCCTCACCAGCGACGGCGGCTTCTCGCTCAGCCGCTGAGTGGCGGAGCGTGCTCGCTCGCTGCGCGCTTGCTGGTCTTGCGCTCGCCAACGTCGCGGTGGTCGTCGTCCTGTGGGCGACCAGCGCGGCGGCCACGGGCGCCGCCGCGGGGCCGCTGGCCGAGGTCGGGCGGCTGTGCGGCCTGCTGGGCGCGCTGCTCGTGCTGGTCGAGCTGCTGCTCCTGGCTCGCCTGCCCATGCTCGAGCGTGCGGCCGGATTCGAGCGCCTGATCGCCTGGCACCGCTGGAACGGCCGCCTCGTCGTCACGCTGCTCGTCGCGCACGCCACGCTGCTCGTGGTCGCGTATGCGCGTGCCGACGGTCGTTCGATCCCCGGCCAGGTCGTGCGGCTCGTCGAGGAGTTCCCGGGCCTGATCACCGCGCTTGCGGGCCTGGTCCTGCTCCTGGGAGTGGCGATCACGTCGGCGTTGGTCGTACGCCGCCGGATGCGGTACGAGACGTGGTACTTCCTGCACCTGTACGCGTACGTCGCGGTCGCGCTCGCGTTCAGCCACCAGCTCGCGACCGGCACGGCGTTCGTCGGCCGGCCGCTCGCGCGGACGTACTGGACCGCGCTCTACATCGCGACGCCGGCGGTGATCGTGGGTTTCCGGATCGTGCTCCCGATCGTGCGCAGCCTGCGCCACCGGCTGCGGGTCGAGCGCGTGGTTCCCGAGGGACCCGGCGTCGTGTCGATCGAGGTCGGCGGCGTGCGGCTCGAGCGGCTCGGCGCGCGCGCCGGCCAGTTCTTCAACTGGCGCTTCCTGGAGCGCGGGCGCTGGTGGGAGGCGCATCCGTTCTCGCTCTCGGCCGCGCCGGACGGCCACCGGCTGCGCATCACGGTGAAGGGCGTTGGCGACTACACCGAGCGCCTGGGCACGCTGCGCCCTGGTACGCGCGTGGTCGCCGAGGGGCCGTTCGGCGCGTTCACCGCCGCCGCCCGCCGCCGCGCGGGGGTGGTCATGATCGCCGGCGGTGCGGGCATCACCCCGATCCGCGCGCTGCTCGAGGACATGACCGGTGACGTCGTGGTCGTGTATCGCGCGCTGCGTCCGGAGGAGCAGATCCTGCGCGCCGAGCTGGACGAGCTGGTCGGGCGGCGCGGAGCGGAGCTGCACTACGTCGTCGGAGATGACCGCACCGGAGAGGTGCTGTCGCCCGACCATCTCCTCCGCCTCGTCCCGGACATCGCCGCGCGCGACGTCTACGTGTGCGGGCCGCCGGCGATGACCGGCGCCACGCGGGCCAGCCTCGCACGCTTGGGCGTCCCGCGCCGCCAGATCGTCACCGAGCGGTTCGCGTTCTGAGGCTGTCGGCTAGCGACGCGCCCGCGACGTGGCGGGCGAACCCCAGGGTCGACCGGACGCGGTCGCCCGGCACGATCGTCATCGCGTCGTAGCCCGCCAGCCGGGCGCTCCAAGCCGGTCCCGCCGCGCCGAGCGCGAATGCCGCCGTCGCGTACGCGTCGGCGGTCCCCAGGTCCGGACCGACCACGGTCACGGCGAGCACGCCGGCCGGCGGCCTCCCGGTGCGCGGGTCGAGGATGTGCGGGCCGCGTTCGTACGCGCCCGACGTCGCGACCGCGCCGTCGCGCAGCTCGAGCACGGCGGCGAGCCGGTCGCGCTGCCGTGGATGGCGCACGCCGACCCGCCACGGCCCGCCTCGGACCAGCACGTCGCCGCCCGCGTCCAGGCAGAAGTCATGCGCGCCCGCCGCTGCCAGCCGTGCGGCACCCCGCTCGATCGCCCAGCCCTTCACCAGCCCGGACGGATCGGGCCGCGCGCCGGGCCGGAAGCGGATGTCGAACGCCCCACCGGTGTCGATGCGCAGCCGCTCGCAGCGGCCGAGCACGTCGCGCACGAGCGGGTGCGCGTCGCGAAGCGCCAGTGCGCCGCGGCCCCAGCGGCTGATCTCGCTGTGCGGATCGTAGGTGCTGAACGTGCGGTCGACCCACCGCAGCCACTCGAACATGTCGTCCAGCGCGGCGTCGTCGGGCCCGGGGTCGCGCACGACGGCGCGGACCGGCATGCCCATCACGTGCTCGACGCGGTCAGCCACGGCGCGCGTCCCGGATCGCGGCCCGCAGCGACGAGATCCAGCTCTCGCTCGTGTACGTGGCGCCGGAGACGACGTCGATGTCGGCGCTGCCGGCTCGCAGCGCCTCCTCGCGCAGGATCGGCTCGGCGCGGGCGTTGAGCGCCTGCGTGTGGGCGTCCGCGCCGGTGAGCGAGAGCGTGCGCACGCCGGTGAGCTGCCCGCGCGTCAGCTCCGCGCGCACCTGGATCGACGAGAACGGCGTCGTCACGAGCGGCCCGGTGCCCACCCGCACGCCGGGAGGCGGCGGCGCAGGCGTCGCGGCGGGTCGTGGGCGCGGCGGCGGCGTGGGGGGTGGATGCGTCTCGTAGCGCGCGAGCAGCACGACCGCGACCGCCGTGACGACCAGCGCCGCGACCGCGCGCTTCATGCGCTACCGGCGTGCGCCGACGACCGCCAGCGCTGCTCCCATGGCGATCGGGAGCAGCGGTGGCAGCACCGGGGGGATCAACTCGCGGCGGCGGTGGTGGCCTTGGCGTTGGTGAGGCTCTTGCCGTTTTCGAGGTCGAAGAGCATGAGGTGGTCGGTGTCGAGGACGAGTTGGGCTTGTTCGCCGGGGCGGACGCGGCTGGCGGCGTCCAGGCGGGCGACGACTTGTTGTGCGTCGCCGCCGTGGCGGGGGAGCTCGCTGATGCCGGAGTCCTCGGCGAGCTCGATCAGTTCGGCGGATTGCACGCCCCCGGACTGCACGTCGAAGTAGGCGTAGAGCTCTGAGCCCATCGATTCCACGACCGTGACCGGCGCGGTGAAGCGCAGGCCGGGCTTGTCGGGTTCGACGATCGCGTCTTCGAAGTGCTCGGGTCGCACGCCGGCGATCACGTCGCGGGCGCGGCCGTTGCCCTGCATCTGGCCGCGCATCGCGGCGGGGATCGGCGCGTCGCCGAACGGCAGCTTGATCACCTCGCCGTCCAGCCGGGCGGGGAGGAAGTTCATCGACGGCGAGCCGATGAACCCGGCCACGAACAGGTTCTCGGGCCGCTCGTAGAGGTTCTTGGGGCTGTCGACCTGCTGGATGATCCCGCCGCGCATGACCGCGACCCGATCACCCAACGTCATCGCCTCGACCTGATCATGCGTCACATACACGGTCGTGGTCTCCAGGCGTTGCTGGATCCGCGAGACCTCGGTCCGCATCTGCACCCTGAGCTTGGCGTCGAGGTTCGACAGCGGCTCGTCCATCAAGAACGCCTTCGGCGAGCGCACGATCGCGCGGCCCATCGCCACGCGCTGACGCTGCCCACCTGACAGATTCGCCGGCTTGCGCTCCAGATGCGGCTCGAGATCGAGGATCCGCGCGGCCTCCTCCACCCGCTTGCCGATCTCCGCCGAATCGACCTTCGCCAGCTTCAACGCGAAGCCCATGTTCTCCCGCACCGTCATGTGCGGATACAACGCGTAGTTCTGGAACACCATCGCGATGTCGCGATCGCGGGGGGCGAGGTCGTTGACGACCTCACCGCCGATGAGCAACTCGCCCTCGGAGATCTCCTCGAGGCCGGCGATCATCCGCAACGCCGTCGACTTCCCGCATCCCGACGGACCCACCAGGATCATGAACTCCCCGTCAGCGATATCCAAACTCACCCGTTTGACGGCCTCCGTGCCGTCCGGGTAGCGCTTGGTCACCTCTCGGAGCTGGATCTCCGCCATCCCTCATCACCCCTTCACTGCGCCGGCGGTGAGACCGGCGACGATCCGCTTCTGGAAGAACAGTACGAGAAGGATAAGCGGTATCGAGATAACGACCGATGCCGCGCTGATCGTGCCCAACGGTTGCTCGAACTGCGTCGAGCCCGTGAAGAACGCGATCGCGGCCGGAACCGTGCGCGCGCTCGTCGACGACGTCAACGTGATGGCCAGGAGGAACTCGTTCCAGGCCGCGATGAACGTGAGGATGCCCGCCGTCGCCAGGCCGGGTGCCGCGAGCGGCACGACCACCTTGCGGAACGCCTCGAAGTTGGTCGCCCCGTCGACCAGCGCCGCCTCCTCGAGGTCCCTCGGTATCTCCTTGAAGAACGACGTGAGGATGTAGATCGTCAGCGGCAGGGCGAACGTCAGGTACGGGATGACCAGGCCCGGGATCGTGTCGTACAGGCCGACGTCGCGCCACAGCTTGAAGATCGGCGCCGCGATCGCGATCTGCGGGAACGTCGAGATCGACAGCACGATCGCGAGGATCAGGAACTTGCGCCGCATCCTCAGCCGCGCGAGCGCGTACGCGCAGAACGAGCCGACGATGAGCGACAGCGCGGTCGTCACCAGCGCCACGATCGCGCTGTTCTTCAGCGCGGTCGTGAAGTTCGAGTCATTGAAGATCGATTGGTAGTTGTCGAGCGTCGGGCTGGGCGGCAGGAGCGCCGAGGTGGAGAGGTCCGGCCCGGTCTTGAGCGAGGTGTTCAGCAGCCAGTAGAACGGGAACAGGCAGAACACCACGATCGCGAACACGGCGACCCACAGCCACCAGGGCGTGCCCTGGCCGGTGGACCTCCGCTGCTTGGCCTTGGTGCCGGCGCGCTCGACCGTGGCGGGCACAGATGCGGCTTCCATGTCTATTCCTCCGCCATGGTTCTGAGGTTGCCGCCGATGAAGCGGATGTACAGGAACGAGACCGCCATCACGATCACGAACGTGAGCACCGCGAGCGCGGAGCCCTCGCCCACGAGGCGGTTCTGCTGGAACGTCTGGTACGAGATCAGCGACAGCGTCTCGGTGCCGTGCGCGCCCTTGGTGAGCACCCACGGCAGGTCGAAGATGCGCAGCGCGTCGAGCGTGCGGAAGATCAGCGCGACGAGGATCGCCGGCATCAGCAGCGGCAGCGTGAGCTTCTGGAAGCGCTGCCACGCGCTTGCGCCGTCGACCTTGCCCGCCTCATAGATCTCCCCGGGTATCACCTGCAGCCCCGCGAGTATCAGCAGCGCCATGAACGGCGCGGTCTTCCACACGTCGGCGATGATCATCACGATCAGCGCCTGTGGCTCCTCGCCCAGCCACACGGTGTTGCTTGGCAGCCCGACCGCACCGAGCATGGTGTTCACGAACCCCAGCTCGGGCTCGAAGATGGTCTGCCAGGTGATCGCCGTGACCACCGTCAGGACGGCCCACGGCACGAGGATCACGGTCCGCAGGATGCCCTGGCCCTTGAAGGCCGCGTGCATCGCCATCGCCATCGCGAGCCCGATCACCAGCTCGAAGAACACCGACACGATCGTGAACGTGAACGTGATCCGCGTCGCGGTCCAGAACTGGGAGCTGTCCGCCCCCCACAGCGCTTCCGTGTAGTTGCCGAACGGCGAGCTGGGCTCGGCCCAGCGCGTGAGCCCGGCCTCGATCAACGAGTACTGATGCAGCGAGAGCCAGACGGCGTAGATGATGGGATACAGCGCCACCAATGCGATCAGCACCAGCGACGGCGACACCATGTACCACGCCAGGCGGCGCTCCGGGACTCCCCGGGAGCGCCGCTTTGGCTGGACTCCAGCCGCTTGTGCAGTGGCGGCTTCCATGATCTAGAAGGTGGCCAGGGCCTTCTCCATCTCGGACTGCCCCGTCTTCAGGGCCTCCTCGGGAGACGACTGGCCGGACAACGCCGCGTTGACGTTCTTGTAGATCGCCTGCGAGATCTGCGTGTAGACCGGCGAGACCGGGCGCGACTTCGCCTGGGCGATCGCCTGCTTGAGCTCTGCCGCGAACGGCATCGCCTTCTGCACGGCGGGATCGTCGTAGACCGATTCGAGCACCGGCGCCAGCGAGTAGTCGGCCGCGTCACGCGTGATGGCTTCCTCGCTGGTGAGGAAGTCGGTCAGCGCCAGCGCGCCGCCCGGGTTCTTCGAGAACGCCGAGATGACGATGTTGTGCCCGCCGAGGATGCCGGCCTTGCCGCCGCCCTCGAAGTCCGGGAACGGCATGACCTCGAACTCGGGGGCGTCCTTGTTGTCCTTGCCGATCGCGTACGCGTACGGCCAGTTGCGTTCGAACGTCGCGCGGCCGGCCTCGAACGCACGCCGGGCCTGTTCCTCCATGTAGGTGGTCACGGACTTCTTGGCCGCGCCGTTGTTGATGCCCTCGACCATGAACTGCAGCGCCTTGAGGTTCTCCGGCGAGTCGAACTCGGCCTGCTTGCCGTCGTCGGACAGCACCTTGCCGCCCGCGGCGAACGCGATCTCGAGGAAGTCGCAGGTCAGGCCCTCGTAGGCCGCGCCCTGGTAGACGATGCCGTCGTTCTGGGCGGCGATGTCATAGACCTCCTGCCAGGTCGTCGGCGGCGAGTCGACCTGATCGGTGCGGTAGTACAGGAACGCCGCGTCGGACTGCTTCGGGACGCCCCAGGTCTTGCCTTCGTAGTTGACCGTGTCGAACGTCGCCGGGATGAACTCCGCCTTGCGGCTCTCGGTGTACGGCGTCATGTCGTAGAGCCAGTCCTGCGATGCGAACTCCGCCGTCCAGATCACGTCGGAGTAGAAGATGTCGCACTCGCCGGACTTGGCCTCCTGGCGCTGGACGAACTGGTTGCGCTGCTCGTCGGCCGACTCGGGGAACTCGAGCAGCTTGGCCGAGAGGCCCTTGCTCTTGTTCGCCTCGTTGAACAGCTTCACGGATTCCTTCTGGGCGCCGGACGTGTCCTTGCCGGTGCAGTAGGTGACCTCGCCCTTCGCACTGTCCATCGAGGCGGGGTCAATGACCTTCGCGCCCGACGTCGAGCCCGTCCCCTGGGTGCCTCCTCCTCCGCTGCCGCCGCCTCCGCCGTCGTCGCTGCCGCAGGCGGCTACCGAGCCGCCCATCAGCACAACACAGCCGAGCCAGATGGCGACGTGTCGGTTCCCTCTCACGAATAACCCTCCTCCATCGTCGGTCTTGCGACCGTTTCTGGGATTAGCATCTACCCCTCATCCGTCCGCTGCAACTCGGCGGAAGCCGTCGAGCCCCGCTCGACGATCGCCAGCGGCATCCGGCGGCTCTCGACCGCTGCGCCGGACAGCGTGCGCAACAGCAGCTCGGCGCCCAGGACGCCGATCTCCTCGAGCGGTTGCGCCACCGTGGTGAGCCCGGTGTACCCCGCGGCCTCCACGTTGTCGAACCCGATGACCGACAGCTCGTCGGGCACCGGCACCTCTGCGGCCTGCGCCGCCTCGAGCACCCCGATCGCCTGGACGTCGGAGGTGGCGAAGACGGCCGTCGGCCGCGGCTCCTGCGCGAGCAGCCATGCGGCGGCGTCGCGTGCATGGTCGCGGCCGTGCGGCCTGCGCAGGATCCACGCCGGCTCGATCGGGGCGCCGGCGGCGGCCATGGCCGCCTCGAAGCCCACGCGCCGGCTGGCACTGGAGTCGAACCCGAACAGGTTCGCCTCCTCGTCGCCCAGGAACGCGATCCGGCGGTGGCCGAGCGCCAGCAGGTACTCGGCGGCCATCCGGCCGCCGGCGGTGTCGTCGATCGTGATCGCCGGCAGCGCCGGGTGGTCACGGTCGATCAGCACGATCGGCACATCCTGCGCCTCCAGGCGGCGGATCTCGGCGTCGGTGGGAGCGAGCGAGATCGACAGCACGCCGTCGATCCGGCCGCGCACAGCCACCGAGCGGAAGAACTCGCGACCCTGCTCCGCCCGCTCCACGTCGAGCAGGAGCAGGTGGTAGCCGGCGCCCGCGAGCGTGTGGGAGACGCCGCGGAGGCGCTCGATCACCGACGGGGTCGTGAAGAAGGGAGCGACGACGCCGATCGCGTAGGTGCGGCCGGTCGAGAGCGCCCGGGCGACCGCGTTCGGCTGGTAGTCGAGCGTGGCGATCGCCTCGAGCACGCGCCGCCGGGTGTCCTCTCTCACCGACGGCGAGCCGTTCAGCACCCGGGAAACGGTGCCGACGCCCACACCGGCCTCTGCTGCCACCTTCGCGATCGTCATCCCCCTCATCTCTCCCCTTCACTTCCGATGGAAGCGGTTCCATCGTGTCATTCGTGTCAAGGGTCGGGGTTCGTATCCTGGCCCGCCATGGCCGACGAGATGAGAAGCACGCCGCCCGCGTCGTGGTGGCGCGACGGTGTCCTGTACCAGATCTACCCGCGCTCGTTCGCGGACTCCAACGGCGACGGGATCGGCGATCTGCGCGGGATCCTGGCGCGTTTGGACCA
>DATHJG010000008.1:0-6006 GCA_035489875.1 Solirubrobacteraceae bacterium
CCTCGTGAGCGGGCGGCTGCTCGCCGCGCTGGTGAACGAGGCGTGCTTCGCGCTGGGCGAGGGCGTGGGGAGCGCGGCGGACATCGACGCCGGCATGGAGCTCGGCCTCAACCACCCGCGCGGCCCGCTCGCATGGGGGGACGAGATCGGGCCGCCCGCGGTGCTCGACACGCTGCTGGCGCTGTGGGAGGAGTACCGCGAGGAGCGCTACCGGCCGGCGCCGGCATTGGTCGCGGCGGTGCGCGCGGACCGCGAGCTGCGCGCCTGAGGCTGCCGCCGGTTGGCGTGCGCGAGCGCCCGCACGCCACCAGCCGAAGCATTCGCTAAGAAACCGCCGCCGCGCGCCCGCGAGCCACTAGGCTGGCCGACGTGACGGCTCGCATCCCCCCGGCGGCGCTGGCTGCCTTCGCCGCGCTCGCCGCGGCCTCCACGCCGGCGCTCGGCGCCGACCTGCGCAACGCGGCCGAGGCGCCGCGCGTGACCCTGCCGGGCGACGCCACCGCGTCCGCGGTCCAGGCCGACCCGGCGACGTGGATCGTCGGCGTCCGCGCTGGCGCGGGCGCCGCGGCGGCACAGATCGCCCGCGCCCACGGCGCCACCAGGATCGCGGGTCAGGCCTGGCTCGCGCCGCGCGAGCGCACGCGCGCGCTCGCCGCCGCGCTGCGCGCACGCGGGGTGCTCGACTACGCCGAGCCCAACCGGCTCAGCCGCGTGGCGCAGGCGCCGGACCCCCTCTCGGCTCAGGCGGCCTGGCGCGACAGGGTCGTCGGCGGCGCCGTCGCGCCGCCGGTGGACCCGCTCGCCAGCCCGCTGATCGCGCTCGTCGACACCCAGATCGACGTGACACACCCCGAGCTCGCCGGCTCGAACATCGCGACGCTCGGGGGCTCGACGGTCGCGGACTACCACGGCACCGCGACCGCCACGGTGGCCGCCGCGCCCGCCAACGGCGTCGGCACCCTCGGCGTCTGGCCCGGTGCGCGCACGCTGAACATCCCGCTGCCGAACGGCGAGGAGATCGCGTGCTCGGACTCGGCCGGCGGCATCGCCGCCGCGATCAAGGCCGGCGCCGCGGCGATCAACATGAGCTACGGCTCGCCCTCGAAGTGCATCGCCGAGGAGCAGCAGGTCCAGCGCGCCGTCAAGGCCGGCGCGGTGCCGGTGGCCGCGTCCGGCAACGAGTTCGACCTGGGCAACCCGACCGAGTACCCCGCCAGCCTCCCCCACGTCCTCACGGTCGGCGCGATCGGGCAGGACGACACGCCGACGTTCTTCTCCAGCGAGAGCGCGGCGGTCGACCTGGCCGCGCCCGGCATCGACATCCTCACGGCGGTCCCGGCGGCGTTCGACCCCGACGACACCGACGACGGCTTCGCCGCGGTCGCGGGCACGTCGTTCTCCGCCCCGATGGTCGCCGCCGCGGTCGCCTGGGTGCGCGCGGCGCGCCCCGAGCTGACGCCGTTCCAGGCCGCGCAGGTCGTCCGCCTCGGCGCGCGCGACGTCGGCAAGCCCGGCTACGAGAACGCGACGGGCTTCGGCGTGCTGAACCTGCCCGGCGCGCTCGCGCGCCAGGCGCCGGCCGACGACCCGCTCGAGCCCAACGACGACATCCGCCTGATCAACGGGCGCGCGTTCAACGAGCTCACGCCGCCGCTGTTCTGGGGTCGCAACCGCGTCGCGCTCGCCGCGACCGCCGACGTTGCCGAGGACCCGGTCGACGTCTATCGCGTCAAGGTCCGCGCCGGGCACAAGGTGCGCATCTCGCTGGAGCCGAGCGTCGGCGATCCGGACCTGTTCGTCTTCGATGGCAAGGCGCGCAGCGTGCACAGCGCCAAGGCGGTCAAGCGCTCCAGCCGCTCGGGCAAGCGCACCGACTCGGTGACCGTCCGCAACCGCGGCCACAAGACGACGACGTTCTACGCCGCGGTCGGCTTCCGCAACGGCAAGCGCCTGAAGCTGCTCAACGCGAGCTACACGCTGCGCGCCGGCTGAGCCCGCTTGCTACCGGCGGGCGGCCGGCTCGTGGTGGACCCACTGCTCCTCGGCGAGGTCGCCGGTCCCCTCGAGCGCCGGCGGCGTCGGCACGGCGGGGTTGTCGCGCAGGTACCACTCCGCGTCGAGCGCCGACTGACAGCCCGAGCCGGCGGCGGTGACCGCCTGCCGGTAGGTGTGGTCGACCAGGTCGCCGGCCGCGAACACGCCCGGGACGCCGGTGCGGGTGGAGCGGTCCTCGACGATCACGTAGCCGTTCTCGTCGGTCTCGACCACGCCGGCGACGATCTCGGACTGCGGCACGTGACCGACCGCGACGAACGCGCCGGCCATCGGCAGCTCACGCTCGTCCTCGCCGTCGAGGCGGCGCACGCGCGCCGAGCCGAGCACGCCGGTCTCACCGGGCTGGAACTCCTCGACGACGTACGGCGTGAGCAGCTCGATGTTCGGGACGCTCTTCGCGCGGTCGAGCATGATCTGCGACGCGCGGAACTCGTCGCGGCGGTGCACGATCGTGACCTTGGAGGCGAACTTGGCGAGGAAGATGGCCTCCTCCATCGCGGAGTCGCCGCCGCCGACGACGACCGTCTCCTTGCCCTTGTAGAAGGCGGCGTCGCAGGTCGCGCAGTAGGAGACGCCGCGGCCGTTGGCGAGCTCCTCCTCCCCGGGCACGCCGAGCTTGCGGTGCTCGGCGCCCATCGCGAGGATGACCGTACGAGCCTTGTACTGCTCGTCGTGCACCCACACCGTGTGCACGCCGCCCTCCTCGGTCGCCGGCTCGATGCGCGTCGCGTTGTCGGTCAGGTAGCGCGCGCCGAAGCGCTCGGCCTGGTCGCGCATCGCCTGCATCAGCTCGGGGCCCATGATGCCGTCGCGAAAGCCCGGGTAGTTCTCCACCTCGGTGGTCTGCTGAAGCAGGCCGCCCCACATGAAGCCCTCGATCACCAGCGGCGACAGGTCCGCGCGCGCGGTGTACAGCGCCGCCGTGTAGCCGGCCGGGCCGCTGCCGATGATGATGACCTGCTCGACGTCTGCCATGCGCTCTCCGTACCGTTTTCCTTACTTCACTTTGTATAGTGTAGCCCTCACGCGGTGGCGGAGGCCGCGCGCTCCTGCTTCCAGCCGTCGACCGTGCGCCGGAGGCGGAAGTACGCGATCACGCCGGGCGCGAGCGGCAGCCAGAACGTGAACGCCCGGTAGACCAGCACCGCGACCAGCGCGAGGTCGAAGTCGACGCCGAACGCGGCGTACGCGCCGACCATACCGCCCTCCACCCCGCCGACGCCCCCCGGCATCGGCAGCAGATTGCCCAGCATGCCGATGAAGAACGCCTGCACGAGCACGGCGAGCGGCGGCGCGTCGCCGAACGCGTGGAACGCCGCCCACAGCACGGCGATCTGGAACGCCCAGAACAGCACGGCCCCGAGCAGCGCGGGATCGCGCGAGCGCAGGTGCTCGAGCGCGTCGCGGATGCCGGCGGAGGTCGACGCGGGCGCGGCGGCGAGCTGATGCGTGAGCCGGCCGAGCCGGCCTTCCCGCGTGAGCCCGCGCAGCCGCCGCTGCAGGTCGGTCGGGATGAACGCGACCGCCAGCGCCAGGCCCAGCAGCACGACGCCCACGACCGCCGGGACGAACGTGAGCGAGAACGGGTCCTCCCCGCTGAACAGCCCCCAATGCAGGCCGAAGCCGCACACGATCACGGCGAAGATGTACGGCAGGTACGTCAGCACGAGGAAGGCGATCGTCTTGTCGGAGACCGTCCGCCTGCGCATGCCGGAGCGCCGCAGCGCCCACGCGGTGAGCACCAGCCCGCCCGCGCCGCCGGCCGCGAACAGCCGCGAGGCGGCGAGCCCGGCCATCGTGATCTGGTAGCTCGCACGCCAGCCGAGCCGGTGCGTGCCGGCGCGCACGAACACGCCGCGGAACATCGCCACGTAGCCGGCGAACATCCCGAGCGTGAACAGCAGCGCGGCGGCGATCCAGACCGGCCGGCCGTCGCTGATCCGGCTCCAGGTGTCGTCGAGCCCCGCGAGCTGCGGCACCAGGAAGTACAGGGCGGCTAGCGACGCGAGCAGGAACCCGGCGAGCACGACGACCGTGCGCCGGGTGACGGTGAGCGCAGGGCGCTCCTCGTGGTCGTCGTCCTCCTCCGGCGGGTCCGGGTTGACCTGGGGCACGAGCCCCATCCGCCGACCCCCGCCGGTCATGCGCGTGCTCGCGCCTCCAAGGACTGAACGCACGCGGACACGCGCGCGAGCAGCGGCTGCGCCGCGGGCGTGGCGCTGCGGATGCCCTCGGTGAGCGCGAGGCCGGCGGCGAGATCGACGACGTAGTGCTCGCCCAGGTAGACGAGCGCCACGCCCAGCGTGGCGGTGTACAGCCACCCGACCGCGCCGGCGACGGGTCCCGTCTCTGCCAGCTGGTGGGCGGCCATGACAGAGGTGGCGAAATGCAGGGACGGCATGGCGGCCAGGGGGTTTCCCCCCAGGAAACCGTACAGAGGCCCCCAGCCGGATCCCCAGAACTCCTCCCCGTACTCGACCATCATGCGGCGCAGCTCGGGGGTCAGCCCGTCGTCCATCAGGCCGTGCTTGGCCGCGTACCAGGGCGGAGCGGTGGGAACGGCCCAGTAGCCGATGAGTCCGAGGTCGAACGTCGCGTAGATCTGGGCGGCGCCGCGCGCGAAGCGCTCGGGGTGGCGGAGCAGCAGGTAGGCGACGGTGCCGTGCGGGAACATGAACCAGAGCCAGTGGGACCAGACGAGCGCCTTCTCCCAGCGGCGGAAGTGCCCGGGGGTCCCGTGGGCCCGCTGCAGCCGCAGCGTCGGCGTCTTCCCGAAGCCGATGAAGCGGTCGGCGCGCACCGGATAGCGGACCTTGACGCGGCGCTCGAGCGCCTCGGGATCGTCGTTGGGCATCTGGTACGTGGCCACGTACGCCCACATCTGGAGCGCGCACATGGCGACGTCCCGCGCGCGTGTGCGCGGGAGCAGCACGCAGAGCCCGAACGGCGCGGCGGCCGCGGTGGCGGTCACCACGGGCGGCGGGAGCTTGAGGCGGCGGCGGGCCAGCGGCGCCGCCACCCCGGCGGCGATCACCGTGACCGCGGCCGCACGGAGGGCGGTCGAGAGGCGCACGGCGGGCGCAGTCTAACGTCGCCGAAGGCGAGCGGCGAGGAACGAGCACGCTCGCCTGGCAGGCGAAACCGGTCTCCTCGATTTCGCGCTCCAGCTAGACCGCGCCCGCCTTCACGACGTTCGCCGCCTCGACCAGCGCCGCCACCACGCCCGACGCGGGGTCGACCTCCGGGTGCCACTGCACGCCGAGCACCCAGCGCGCCGCGGGCGCCTCGATCGCCTCGACGAGCTCGTCCAGCACGCTCCACCCGCTCGCCACCAACCCCCGGCCCAGGCGGTCCACGCCCTGGTGGTGGTGCGACTTGGTGGCGTGCATCAGCTCCCCGCACGCCTGCGCGGCGAGCGAGCCCGGCGCCAGCCGCACGTCGTGGTCGGCGCCGTCGAACGAGCCGAGCCGGCGGCGGTGGTCGCCGTGGCCGACGTCGTCGGGGAGGTGCTGGATCAGCGTGCCGCCGAGCGCGACGTTGAGTAGCTGCATGCCGCGGCAGATCCCGAGCAGCGGCAGGTCGCGCGCCAGCGCGTGGCGGGCGAGCGGGATCTCGGCGGCGTCCCGCTCGGGCCGCGTGCCGGTCGTGCGCGGATGGCGCGCGGCGCCGTAGGTGACCGGGTCGACGTCGGCGCCGCCGGCGAGCACGAGGCCGTCGAGGGGGTCGAGCGTCGCGTCCGGGTCGGCCGCGGTCGCGGCGTCGGGCGGGATCATGAACGCCAGGCCGCCGGCGGCCTGCACGGCGTCGACGTACGCGCGCGAGAGCAGGAACGCCTCGTGCTCCCAGACCGTCCAGCGGGCGTGCTCGAGCGCGGTGCAGATGCCGATCGCCGGCCGGCGCATAGCGGCTTCCGTACCCCGCCGGCGGGCATAGGATGCGGTCATGGCCGCG
>DATHJG010000009.1:0-3638 GCA_035489875.1 Solirubrobacteraceae bacterium
TTGAGGCACTCGGTCTTGATGGCCGGGATGAAGACCCGCGTGATGCGCGCCGTGCCGATCGCATCGGTGGTCGCCCCCGGCAGCACAAGGGCCAGGATCGTTCCCGCCGCGATCACGAGGAACGCGACGCCGAGCAACAGCGCGCGACGCATGGATCATTGTCCCACCGACGGGCGGCGTTTGCGGGGGTCAGCCGGCGCCGGCCTCGCCGAGATAGGCGGGCACCGGCGGGCACGCCTCGTAGAGCTCGAGCAGCCTGTCGATCGGCTGCTCCATACCCAGGTACGGGTTCCACGGCTCGCCCACCGGCGCGAAGAACAGCTCCCGCGGCTCGGGGTGGACGTCGATGCCACGGTAGGCGAGGCACGGCAGCGTCACGCCCGTGTAGAAGTCGTACAGTTGCGCGCGATCGGCGTCGCTCGGGAGGATTGCGGGCTGCTCCTCGTATCGGTACTTCTCCAGGCAGGTCTCGATTTGCGTCTCGATCGCCTCGGTGTCGACGCCGGGTTCTGCGGTCGCCTCGACCTCGGCGTCGGCGCCTTCGTTGTTCCATCGCAGCTCGGTGACGCCGACGGTCTCGACGGCGAACACGCACGTCTGCGCGTAGCGCCACGCCAGACCCTGCGGGATGACGATCGGCTGCTCGACCGCGCGTTCGAGCAGACGGTTCGGCGGCGACGCGACCGCGACCGCCGCCGCGAACGCCGCCATCACCGCGACCGCGACGCCGGCGAAGAGGACAACGGTCCGCCTACGCATGTCGACATTCCATCACATGCGCTCGCCGGCGCGAGGGTCTACCGATCGACGGACGCGGGATGACCGCTCGGGTCGGCCGGGATGACCGGCACGAGCGTGTCGTGCTTCGGTGCGAGGCCGTCACCGGCGGTACGGCCGCGGAGGCGGCGTCCGAGCCACGGGCGCACGTGCGTCCACATCCAGGCGGGGGTGCTCAGCGGTTCGTCGAGGATCTCCGCCGGGTCATCGTGCATCACGGCATCGAGCGCCCCGAGTTGCCCGGCGCCCGGCACGCCCAGGGCCGCGGCCGCACGGTAGGACAGCGCGCGGTGTCCGTGCGAGCTGAGATGCACGCGATCGCCGGCCCAGCGGCGCGGGTCGAACCAGTCCGGATCGTGGGTGAAATCGATCACCCGCGCCCCGGTCTCGCCGGCGATGCGGTGGAACTCGCGCGAGAGCGCCGTCGTGCGGTCGTGCAGCACGCGCAGAAACGGTGCAGGCGGGATGAACGGGGTGACGAGCAACACCTCGCATCCGCTGTCGCGCAGCCGGGCGACGCCCGACCCGAGCCGGTCGGCCAACCCCCTCGTCGACGAGACGTGCCTGGCCAGGTCGTTGCCCCCGATCAGGATCGTTGCGAGATCGGCGCCCAGCTCGAGGGCGCGCGGGATCTGACGGTCCAGCACGTCGGGGATCGTGCGACTGCGCACGGCCAGGTTCGCGTACAGCAGGGGCTCGGTACGTGAGCCGGTGTGGGCCAGGAGCATCGCGAGCCGGTCGGCCCAGCCGCGGTACTCCCCCGCCGCCTGGCGGGAGTCGTCGCAGAGGCCCTCCGTGATCGAATCCCCGATCGCCACGTACCGCGACCAGCGCGGCGGGGCCTCCACCACATCCGGGGCACTCGGCCGCGGGTAGTGGAGCGCCGCGGAGCGACGCGTCTCGAAACCCGCCCCACCGCGAACGCCCACCCGTCGCAGCTCGATCGCCTCCGCGTAGTGTCCGAGAAGTTCGTCGCCCAGGCTCGCCCAGGTGCGGTGCGCGACCGACTCCCGTGCCGCGACGCCGAACGCGCGACGTTTGCCGGTGTCCCCGGCGAGGTCGAGCACGCGGGCGCGCAGGTCGGCGAGGTCTCCCGGGCGGTACAGCCACCCGGTGCGGCTGCTCTGCACGAGGTCGAGGGGTCCGCCGCGCCCGGTGGCGATGACCGGGACGCCGCTCGCGAGCGCCTC
This sequence comes from Solirubrobacteraceae bacterium, assembly GCA_035489875.1. Lineage (GTDB taxonomy): Bacteria > Actinomycetota > Thermoleophilia > Solirubrobacterales > Solirubrobacteraceae > DASQMT01. Next base: position 1,968 of record DATHJG010000009.1, read on the forward strand.
CTGCACGGTCTGGCAGAACGTCTCGTTCTCACCAGGGTGCACGAACAGGTCGAAGCTCGCCACCGCCTCGGCGAGCTTCTCGCCCTTCTGGAAGCCCAGGAACACCGCATCGGGCAGGGCCTTCTCGAGCGCGGCGCGGCTGGGTCCATCGCCCACGATGACGAGCCGGGTGCCGGGGATGTCGGCGATCGCCCGCAGGTCGTCGACCTGCTTCTCGGGCGCGAGCCGGCCGACGTATCCGATCACCAGCTCGCCGTTCGGGGCGACCTCGCGACGCCAGCGCTCGCTGCGCTTGCCCGGGTGGAAGGTCACGCCGTCGACACCTCGCGCCCACAACTTGACGCGATCGACCCCGAGCTCGCGCAGCTCGCTGATGGCCGACGACGAGGGGGCGAGCGTCAGCGTCGCCCGGTGGTGGATGCGGGCCAGATGCTTCGTGAGCGCCGGTTCGGCAGCCGGGATGCCGTAGCGGCGGGCGTAGCCGGGGATGTCGGTCTGGTAGATGGCGACCGTGGGCACCCCGGCGAGCTCGGCGGCACGCAGCGCCTGCCAGCCCAGCACGAAGGGCGACGCGAGATGGACGACGTCGGGGCGGAACCCCTGCACGACCCGCGCGAGCTTGCGGGCCCGCGCGAACGTCAGCCGCACCTCCGGATACGAGGGCAGCCCCACCGAGCGCATGATGGAGACGTCCGCGCCGTGGACGGAGCGCTGGTCGTCGACGAGGAGCCCGCCGCTCGGGGCGATGACGCGGGCCTGGTGGCCGGCGCCCTCGAGGTGCCGCAGCACGTGCAGCAACGAGTTGGTGACGCCATTCATGTGGACCAGCGATGTTTCCGCGACCAGGACGACTCTCACGCGTTCAGGATCGCGGGTCGGGGCACTCGCGACGCTCCGATCGGGGCCGGAACACCCAGGATTCTCCGATCGTTCACCCGCAGGCGGTACGAAGGACCCATGGGCGCGGAGATCGAGGCATGGATCGTGGCGCTCGCGGCCTCTCCGTGGCTGTATCTCGCCGTGTTCGCGCTGGTCGTTGGCGACGCGTTCCTGGTGGTTCTGCCGAGCGAGACCGTGGTCGTGGCGCTCGCGGCGCTGGCCGGGGCGACCGGTTCGCCGCCGCTCGGGCTGCTCATTCCGGTCGCGGCGCTCGGCGCGGTCGTCGGTGACAGCCTGTGCTACCTGATCGGACGCCGCGTCGGCTCGGATCGCTGGGGCTGGCAACGGCGCGGTCGGGTCGGGGCGGCGCTCGCCCGCGCTCGAAAGACGGTGCTCACGCGGCCGGCCGTCCTGATCTTCACAGCCCGCTACATCCCGTTCGCCCGCATCGCCGTGAACGTCTCGGCCGGCGCCGCGGGGCTCCCCTACGGCCGGTACCTGCCGCTGTCGGTCGCGGCGGGGATCGGGTGGGCGCTCTACAACACGGGGATCGGGGTGCTGTTCGGCGCCGCGCTGCGCGATCAGCCGGTGCTCGCGATCGTGATCTCGGTGCTCGTGGCGATCACGCTCGGCGTGCTCGCCGACCTGATCGCGAGCCGCATCGCGGCGCAGCGGGCGGAGCGCACCCCTGAACCGCACGTCGACTCAGGAGTTGGATAGGAAACCAGAGTCGCGGTCGCCGGATCCCTTCGCGGAGCCAGATGGCTCAGGCCGCCTGGATCGCCCCGATGA
>DATHJG010000010.1:0-2700 GCA_035489875.1 Solirubrobacteraceae bacterium
GTGACGAGCCACGGGTACGCGGCGTGGGCGGCCTGCAAGTCCGGGTCCGTCTTGTACTGCGCGTGGCGCACGCGGTAGTCGTCCAGCGTGCGGATCTCGACGCGCGGCAGGTGCATGCGGACGACGTTGCCAGAGCCCTCGTAGATGTAGTCGCCGAGGTGCACGACGAGGTCGAGGTCCTGGTCGACCACGTCCGCGTAGCTCGTGAAGTAGCCGTCGGACCAGTTCTGGCAGGAGACGAAGGCGAAGTCGAGGCGGGGCACCGCGGCGCCCGCCGGCGGCGCGGTGCGGGTGCGGCCGACCGGGCTGAAGTCCCGGCCCGCGGAGAAGCGATAGAAGTACTCGCCACCCGGCCCGAGCCCCTCGAGCTCCACGCGCACGCTGTGGGCCTCGTCCGGGCGTGCGGCGAGCGCGCCGCGGCGGACAATGCGCCGGAAGCGCTCGTCCGTGGCCACCTCATATCGGACGCCGACCACCCGCGCCGGCACCCCGCCGTCGGGCGCCAGCGGGTCCGCGACGACGCGGGTCCACAGCACGACGCCGTCCGGCGTCGGGTCCCCGGACGCCACACCGAGGCTGAAGGGGTTGCCGTCGCCGAGGGCCTGCGCCAGCGCCCGCGGCGCGAGCAGGCCCGTGAGGGCGGCGCCCGCCGCCAGTGATCCGCCCGTCCGAAGGAGGGTGCGCCGGCTGATGCGCCGGTCCCAGTCGCCCGTGATCGCCATGACGTGGCAGCCAACCCGCCGCCCGCCCCGCCGGGGTTATGAGCCGGTGAAGGCGTTGAGGCAAGTCCACGCCGTGACGTTGACGAGGCAAGGCTCGCCGTCCTGGCCGGCCCATCCGCATTGCCAGGGCGCTGCATCCAGGAAACGAAGTTCAAGCCGGGCCTGAGCTCGTCTGCGGCGACGCGCAGGGCGCCGTTGATGTGCTCGGGCCCGGCGCCGGCGACGTCCTCGATGACGGTGGCGTTCAATAGCGTGGCGATCTCGGAGTAGAGCGGCGTGATCGCGCTGCAGCCCATGCGAGTCGAGCGCGGGCGCTGCGAGCCGAAGTCAGTGGCGTGAGCGGGGCCCGCGTATGGGCTCACGCACTGCTGACGGCCCGCGCGGCGCGCAGCGTGCGGAGCACGCGATCACCGATCACGGCCCCCGCCGCCACCGGGTCGGCGGGGAGGTCGGCGACGGGGCAGAACCAGCGGTAGCCCTCGTATCGAGCGTCGACGTGCTGGCGCCAGGAGAAGGGCATGAGCCGCCGAAACCGCCAGGCGCCGCGACCGAGCTCCTCACCGCCGTCGTGCCTGATCCCCACGCCGATGGCATCCAACGCCCCTGGCACGGAGCTCGGGCTCCCTTCCTCGGCGGCGAATAGCCACACCGCGAGCTGTTGCGGGAGCTCAGCGTCGCGGAACTGGACATAGACCGCGTCAGAGCCTGCGAGGCGACGCGGACTTCCGCGGCGAGCGCCGGCGATGGCCGCCGCGAGCTGTGCGGCTGCCGCGTCGACGATCTGGCGGCCGCGCTCTTGAAACGTTGTCGGTGGACTCATCGCGAAGCTCGCTGAGGAGTATGGCGCGACACCGGCCCTCGCCCCGGGCCTGAGAGAGCACGTGCTCGTGATGCCCGCGGGCGAGCCAAGCAGCGATGCCATGCGCACGCAAACAGACAGGGGTCAAGACGCTCGTGCACGAGCTTTCGCACGCCCTCGTGCGCCGATCGCCAGGACGACGACCCCACGCCCAACGCGGCGGCCGAGGAACTCGTCGCCGAGACCACCGCCTACAGCGTCTGCGCGTCGGCCGGCATCGACCCGGGCGAGTTCTCGATCACCTACCTGGCCAGCTGGAGCGAGCGCACGCCGATCGCCACGATCGAGCGCACCGCCGCGCTGATCGCCCGGCTCTCGCGCCGCATCGAGGACGCCGTAGCCAACGTAGGCCCCACCGCGTCCGACGACGACGCAGCCGCGCCGGAGATGCGCGACGCCGACCCGGCCGCCTCGGAATCCGAGCTCGAGCTACTCGCCGACGGTGAGCACCGAATGGGGCCTACGGCGCGCCGCTGCCAGGCCCGTTGGCGCGGGCTGCGACGGCGTCGAGCATGTCGCGCCCGGACTTGCCAAGGATGTCCGCCGCGACGCAATCGAGCTTGATGCCCGTGCCAGTTGCGACCAGAGTAGTCAAAAAACACCCTCCCCCTGCCGCTCCCCGCTGCGCTTTTGCGGCTCGACTGAGAAAAGTCTTTGACCTTCCACGCAGAAGGGCGTAAGTTCCGCGACCGCCTGGGGTGCGTGCATCCCGGAGCCTGTGGGCGCAGCTGACGCGGCCGCGGTGGAGGCGGTCCCGGCGGGGCCGGGAGGAAACAGGAGGAGAAGCAGATGGGGGCCTTGAGGCTTCGCTGGTCGCGGGCTGGACTGCTGTCGTGGGTCGTGGGCGTGATGCTCGTCCTCGGGGGAGCGAGCGCCGCGCAAGCCCAGGGAATCCCGCCCGCGGGTGCTGAGTGCGATGGATCGTCGGGCACCTGGCAGCACCACGTGCTGCTGTTCGGCAAGACGTCTGGGACACGCAACACCGAAGCCATCGAGGCCGGCAGGTCAGCCGTCTGTGCGGCGGCAGGTGGAGCCGGGATCGCCGTCGCCTACACCGAGGACGCGACCGTATTCGGCGACCAGCTCGCCGGCTTCGACGCCGTTGTCTTCCTCCACAAC
>DATHJG010000011.1:0-6933 GCA_035489875.1 Solirubrobacteraceae bacterium
TCGGCGGCGCGCAGGATCGTCTTGGCGATCAGGCCGCCCCCGGCGAGCGCGACCGCCGCGACCGGGTCGAGGCCTTCGGGTCGGCGCTCGACGTGCGGTCCCTCGGCGGTCATCCGGGCGCAGGGGGCCTGGACCCAGGCCCAGGACGCGGCCGGGAAGTGGCCGAACACCTCGTCGCCGACCGTAAAGCGGGCGACGCCATCGCCGGCGGCGAACACGGTGCCGGCCGCGTCCATGCCGCAGATGTAGCGAGCGCCGGGCACAGACAGCGACATGGCGCCGGAGCTGAGCGCATGCTCGACGTGGTTCAGGCCGCAGGCCTGAACCAGGACGAGGATCTCGCCGGGACCCGTCGGTGACGGCTGCTCGTCGCCGCCGCCGACGTGGTCTTGGCCGCCGAAGGAAAGGGATGATGGTCGTGGTGCCATCTGTCGCTCCACTCGAAGTCCCTAGGAACAGGACCTATTGGATAGGTCGGTACCCTAGCAGCATGAATCGGCGTGTCGAACAGCACCCGCCTACCCGGTCGTATCACGCGCCACGTCGAACGGCTGCCGCCGCAGAGACCCGCCGGGCCATCCTGCGGGCCGCGAAAGAGGAGTTCGAGGCGCGTGGATGGGCGGCGACGACGCTGCGCTCGATCGCCAGGAGCGCCGGCGTGTCGCCCAAGACCATCGAGGCGCTGTTCGCCACCAAGCCTGCGCTGCTGGAGGCAACGCTGCTGGCCGCCCTCCATGGTGACTCGGCGGACACCGAAAACGGCGACCCCGCGATCGTCCGGCCTGAAGCCGCGCTGGAGCTGCGCGGTGAAGCCGCGCGTGAGATCGAGCGGGCGCCAGACGCCGCGACCATGCTGGCGCTCCAGTCGGCGCTGGTGACCGAGGTCAACGCGCGAGCCGCGCGACTCTGCTGGGCCTTGGAGACAGCCGTTTCGAGTGACGAGCGCCTCGCAGCGATCGGGGCACGGCTGACCGAGGCCGTGCTCTTCGGAGTCCGCTGGTCGGCCGAGGTCCTGCTTCGGAAGCCCGGCGTCCGGCCCGATCTGACGCTGCGCGAGGCCGAGGAGACGTTCCTGACCGTCATCGACTGGAACACCTACCGAACCCTCACCACGAAGGGCGACATGACACCCGAGCAGGTCCAAGTATGGACCACCCGCTACTACCGCCGCATGCTGCTCGCGTGACGACGGACGTGGCCGCCGCCCCGTTAGCGACCCAGCGTGCGCACGAGCTCGCGGGCCTGGCCGCGCAGCGCGCCGACCAGCTCGCGCACCTCGGCCAGGCCGGCGCGCAGCTCCGGGTCGCCGACCTCGACCGGCATCATCGAGTCCTGGATCTCCGCGAGGATCGTGTCGGCCTCGCCGACCCCCTCGACCGCGGTGTCGAGGAAGCTCTTGACGCCCTGCGACGGCATGCCGGGCGTCGCCGGGGAGAACGTCCGGACCGGCAGGCCGTAGCGCTCGGCGAACGCGGCGTGCGTGCGCTGCGCCCGCCCGTAGGCGACCTGGATCGGCCGGAACAGCTCCTCCTCGAGCCGGTCGGCCGTGCGCTCGTCGAGCAGCTCGTAGGCGCCGCCCAGCGCCGCGAGCGCCGCGCCGATCTCGTCGATCGCCTCGGCGAAGTCGTCGAGCAGCCGCTGCCGGGCCTCAGCGGTGACGTACGCCATCTAGAGCCACCCGCGGCGGCGGAAGAGCGTGAGCAGGCCGACCAGTACGACGAACATGAACGCGATCACGATGTAGAACGCCTCGCGGAAGCCCTCGCCGGGCACCTTCACGTTCATACCCCAGATCGACGCGATCAACGTGAGCGGGAGGAAGATCACCGAGAACGCGGTCAGCACCCGGAAGATCTCGTTCGACCGGTGCGCGATCGCCGACTCGTTCGTGGACTCGAGCGCCTCGACGACCTCCTTGTAGTTCTCGAGCATGTCCCAGATGCGCTCGGACGCGTCGACGATGTCGTCGAAGTAGATGTCGAGGTCGTCAGCGATGTAGCGCTGCTTGTTGCGCTCGAGGTCGGAGAACGCGGCGCGCTGCGGGCGGATCACCTTGCGGAAGTTGATGATCTCCTGCTTGGCGTTGGAGATGTCGCGCACCACCTCGGCGGACTTGCCCTCGAAGATCTCCTCCTCGATCCGCTCGAGCTTGTTGCCGATCTTGCGCAGCATCGGGAACGACGCGTCGACGCAGTCGTCGACGATCTTGTAGAGCAGGTAGCCCGGGCCCTTGGAGAAGAGCGACTCGCGCAGCTCCTCGTTGGTGCGGCAGCGCTCGAACAGGTACTCGAGCGGCTGGATCGGCTCGTTCGGGAGCGTGATCAGGAAGTCCGGGCCGACGAACAGGTCGAGCTCAGCGGCGTTCAGGCGCGCGACCGCCTTGTCGTAGCGCGGGAAGTGCAGGACGCAGAACAGGTAGTCGTCGTACTCGTCGACCTTCGGGCGCTGGTTGCGCGAGTAGACGTCCTCGTAGTCGAGCGGGTGGAACTCGAAGCGCTCCTCCAGCCACGACCGGTCGACCTGGCGCGGACGCTCGATGTTGATCCAGCGGAGGCCGGGGGCCTCGACGATCTCGACATGGGCCTCCTCGCGCTCGGGCTGACGCGCCTCAGCGAGGCGGATGCGCGCGGCGCGCCGACCGAACGGGCTCTTGGGCAGGCTCGGCATGCCGGCTACTGAGCGGGTCGTCGGTCGGGGGCAGCATCGTCCGCGGAATTCTACGACGACTGCGGAATTCCGGCACCTGGTCGATCATCTGGATTGAGGAACGCCGGCGCGTCCGCTACCGTTCCGCGCACATAGCAGCACGCATCAAGAGGGGTGGAGGGATTGGCCCAATGAAACCCCGCCAACCATCCGGCCGCGCACGCGTCCGGAAACGGTGGCAATTCCATCAGGCTCCAAGAGTAAAGGCCTGGGAGATGCGGTGAAGGGCTTCGCCTCGTCGTCGCTCCCGCCGCAGAACCCGGCGGAGAGAGGACAACCGACAGATGCCGGCAGAGGCCCTGAAGTGCAAGGAGTGCTCCACCACCTATCCGCTCGACGCGCGCTACGTGTGCGAGCGCTGTTTCGGTCCCCTGGAGGTCGCCTACCGGCCGCCCGGCTCCGATCCGGCTGAGCTCAAGCGCCGCATCCAGGCGGGTCCGCACTCGCTCTGGCGCTACGCCGACTTCCTGCCGCTCGACCGCGCGCCCCGCACGTCGCTGCCGACCGGCTGGACGCCGCTCGTGCGCGCCGACCGGCTCGCCGCACGGCTCGGCCTCGGCGAGCTGTGGATCAAGAACGAGACCGCGAACCCGACGCACTCGTTCAAGGACCGCGTCGTGTCCGTCGGGCTCGCCCGCGCGATCGAGCTCGGCTTCGAAACCGTCGCGTGCGCGTCGACCGGCAACCTCGCCGGCGCCGTGGCCGCCCACGCGGCGTTCGCCGGCCTGCCCGCGTACGTCTTCATCCCCGCCGACCTCGAGCCGGAGAAGATCCTCTCGGCCGGCGCGTACGGCGCGCAGATCGTCGCCGTGCGGGGCAACTACGACGCCGTGAACCGGCTCTGCACCGAGGTGTCGGGCGAGCGCGAGGGCTGGGCGTTCGTCAACGTCAACGTGCGGCCGTACTACGCGGAGGGATCCAAGACGCTCGCGTACGAGACGGCCGAGCAGCTCGGCTGGGAGCTGCCCGACCGGGTCGTCGCCCCGATCGCCTCCGGCTCGCTGTACACGAAGGTCGCGCGCGGCTTCCAGGACTTCATCGACGCCGGGCTGCTGTCCGGCGACGTGCCGGCGATGCACGGCGCGCAGGCGGAGGGCTGCTCGCCGGTCGCACAGGCGTTCGCCGCCGGCACCGACGTCTGCCGGCCAGTGAAGCCCGACACGATCGCCAAGTCGCTCGCGATCGGCAACCCGGCCGACGGCCCCTACGCCGTCGAGCTGGCGCGCCGCACCGGCGGGTCGGTGGAGGCGGTCTCCGACGACGAGATCCGCGCTGGCATCCGGCTGCTGGCCGAGACGACCGGCATCTTCACCGAGACGGCCGGCGGCGTGACCACCGCGACCCTCGCCAAGCTCGCCGAGCGCGGTGAGATCGGGGCGGGCGACCGGGTCGTCGCCTACATCACGGGCGACGGGCTCAAGACGCTCGACGCGGTCCGCGGCACGTTCGAGGTGGCGGAGATCGAGCCGCGCTTCGAGGACTTCGAGGCCGCCGTGGGAGCCGTGGTCTGATGGCGGTCACGATCAAGCTCCCCACCCAGCTCCGCAGCGTCGCGGGCGGCGCCGCCGAGGCCCGGGCCGAGGGCGGCACAGTCGGCGAGGTGCTCGAGGGGCTCTACGCCCAGCACGGCGAGCTGCGCGACCGGATCGCCGGCGACGACGGCGAGCTGCGCCGGTTCGTCAACGTGTACCTGAAGGGGGAGGACATCCGCTTCCTCGACGGCCTCGCCACGCCGGTGGCAGACGGGGACGAGGTCACGATCCTTCCCGCGGTGGCCGGGGGCGCCACGTAACTCCCGGAGCGGAGCCGGAATGTAACTCCCGGAGCGGAGCCGGAGCCGTGCGGCGCCACACGCGTACCGCACCCTCGACACGGCTAGGCGACGGCGAGCACCGGATCGATCTCCCGAGATTGCTAGGCGACGGCGATCACCGGAGCGCTCTCAGCGCCGCACGCACCGCGTCGGCGTCCGTCCCGTTCGCGGACGCGGCGAGCGCAGCGCGCCACGCGGCGGCGAGCATCGCGCCGAACGGGGCGGGGGCGTCGTCCAGCCGCTCGGTCAGCAGCGCGGCGACCGGATCGGGCCGCCCGTCGGGATGCGGTTCGGAGAGCATCCGGGTGAAGCCGGCGCGCGCGGCGTAGTCGAACGCCACGATCAGCGCGTCCGCCGGTTGCCCGCCGACCGCGAGCGCGCCCTCCAGCCGGTCCAGCACACGGTGCTCCACGTCCTCGCGCACGAACGCGTACAGGCCGAGCTTGCTCTCGAAGTGGTGGTAGAGCGGGCCGGTGGTGGTCTCGGCGGCCGCGGCAAGCTCGGCGACCGAGACGGCGGCGTAGCCGCGGCGCCCGAACGCTTCCAGCGCCGCCAGGACGAGACGTCCCTTCGGTGACGAGGGTGTAGGGATCCAGTCGCGCACGCGGGTCATGATGCCGTTGCATTCTGACGTAACGCGATTATGATGCGCGCATGCAACTCACATTCATCTATCTCCCGACGCCGGACCTCGCGAGCGCGCTGGCGCTCTACCGCGACAAGCTGGGCTTCGACGAGCTCTGGCGCGAGGGGGAGCTCACCGTGGGCCTCGCCATCCCGGGCAGCGAGACGGCGATCATGGTGGACGCCGCCGCCGAGCCGGGAGCGGGCCCCGGACCGATCTTCGGCGTGGATCACGTCGACGACTGGCTTGCCGGCAAGGATGGGCTGGACGTGTTCATGCCACCGTCCGACATCCCCGGCGGGCGGCTCATGGGCTTCCGCGACACCACGGGCAACCACGTCTACGTGATGGATCAGAGCACGGCCGAGTGAACGGCGGTCCGGGGCCGGCACCGTCCGCGCCGATGAGCGGATGGCGCCAGCTCGGGAGCATGCCCGTCGACCCGCCAGCCGATCCGACGCTTGCGGCCCTCCTGGTCGCGCCGCGCGACGGGTTCGCCGACCCACCCGCGCTCGCCGTGCGGAGGACGTGCTCGCGGCCGTCGGCGGGCCGGAGACCGTGCGGGGCGGCGCGCTCGCCGATCTCGTCGCGCGGATCGAGGCCGCCGGGCACGCGGTCGAGACGCGCGAGCTCGCCGTCGCGCCGCGGCCGGCCACGGCGGCGGCGCTGCTCCGCTACTACGCGGCGCGGCGCGGCGCGAAGTCGTCCGCCCCCACCAGGTCGAGCTCGAGCGCCGCCGCCAGGCAGACGGCGAGCGCCTCCATGCTCTCCGTCACCGACTGCTCGTAGGCGTCCACCAGCGTCTCGCGCCAGGCGGCATGGCGTCTGTCGAGCGCGGCCAGCTCACCGCGGCTGCAGCACTCCTGCATCCACATGAAGCACTCGGGGCAGCGCAGGTCGACCACCATCTCCCCGTCCACGCCGGGCCGCGACCGCAGCGGCTGCAGCAGCGCCGAACCGCAGCTTGGGCAGAGGCTCATGACGGCCACGGACGGCGACCCTACGCGAGAAACCGGACGGAATCAGCGCCGCACCCTGATCGTCATCGTCATCTCCTCGTGGAGCGTGCAGACGATCTTGTACGTGCCCGGCTTCCTCAGCGTGCGCTTGTAGCGATAGCCGCTCGACGCCGGCTCGGACTGCCACTTCTTCACGCCCTTGGGCGCCGACTTCAGCTTGACGTCGTGGACGTCGATCGCGATGTCGTCCGGCCATGTCCACCTGACCACGGTGCCCGTCTTCACGTTCAGCTTGGCCGGCAGGTAGTAGTTGTCGGCCACCTCGACCGACTTGGTCGGTCCGCCCGCGCCCGCCGGCGCCGCGCAGAGGAGCGCGGCGGCGGCGGCGAGGGCGACCGGGATGGTCCGGCGGTACGTCACGGCGTGAAGAGCTCCAGCGGCTGGAAGCCCTGCTTGGGCGCGTGCGGATGCCTGATCCACTTCGCCACGCCCGCCTTCCCGGCGAGCCCGATCATCTCGCCCTGGACGCCGGGGTTGAACGTGTTCGCGCCCGTGAACGGGCACGGCGCCAGCGTCGAGCGGTCGGCGGGGATCGTCACAGAGACGCCGGTGTTGCTCCCGAAGCAGTTGCCCGAGCCGTTGCCGTCGTACGCGAGCTCGCGCCCGTTGAGATCCTGCCCGCCCAGGCCGAACCGGTTGTCGCGGACGATGTTGCCCTCGAGCGCGCGCGCCTGGGGGTTCTTCTCCAGCAGGAACGCTTCGAGGGCGGCGACGCCGACCGCGTAGTTGCCGAAGATCTCGTTGTCCTCGACGACGTTGCGCCTGCCGCC
>DATHJG010000012.1:0-3704 GCA_035489875.1 Solirubrobacteraceae bacterium
CCAGCCGGCGCCCGGTTCGGGTGCGGGAGCGGTCAGCACCTGACCGGTGCGCGGTCCTTGGGTCAGCCGGGCGATGTTGTCCTCGAAGCCCTCGTTCATGCGCCAGTCCGCGGTCAGCATGAACAGCGTCCGTCCGTCCTCGCCTCCGAGCATGCAGGCGAAGCAGGGCATGTCGAGCTTGACGCGCTCGAGCACCTCGCCACCTTCGCGGACCCGGCCGACGTAGTTGTCGCCGAACGGACGGACGCCCGTCCAGATGGCGCCGTCGGCATCGATGCAGATCCCATCGGGGCCAACGCCGTCGGCCCATACCCGGCGGTTCGAGAGGGTTCCGTCGGCGGCGATGTCGAACGCCGTCAGCCGTTCGGCGAAGGACTCCGCGATGATCAGCGTCGAGTTGTCGGGCGTTACGGCCATGCCGTTGGGGAACGCGATCCCGTCGGCCACGCGGCGCGCGGAGCCATCGGGAGTGACGAGCGCGATGATCCCGGGGGCGTTCCCCTCGCCGGGGTCGAACTCGACGCCGCCGTTGACGTAGATGTTGCCGCGGCCGTCGACGACGATCTCGTTGAAGCGGTCGACGCCTACGCCGCTGAGCTCGGCGTGCCGGACCATCGAGCCGTCGGGCTCCATGCGCAGGAGCCCTTGGCCCGTGACGAGCAGGCGACCGTCGGGGAGCCAGTCGATCGACCACCCGAGGCCCGGCGGGCCCTTCGCAACGACCTCGGCATTGCCCTCGAGATCGACAGCGACGATCTCCCCGGCCCCCCAGTTGGCGAACCAGAGGCGGTTCTCGTGCCAACGCGGCGACTCGCCGATCACGAGATCGCTCAGCAGCAGTTGTGCTTCGACCACCGGTGGTTGCTGTGACGACATCTAGGACCTCCTCGAGTCAGGGCCGCTGGCCCGCAGTTGGGACTGGTGCGCTGTGGAACTAGACCGTATAGTACTCAGAACGGAACCGTCTAGTACCATTCGCGCGGCTTCGATGAGCGGCTCTCCATCAGCCAACGCGCCTGCACAAGGGCGGGAGGAGACTCGGTCGGCCCGTAAGCGCGGGGCGATCCTCGAGGCGGCCACGACGCTGTTCCTGCGCAACGGCTATCGGGGCACGAGCATGGACGAGATCGCCGCGCTTGCCGCCGTCTCGAAGCAGACGGTCTACAAGCACTTCGCCGACAAGGAGAGCCTCTTCTCCGAAATCGTCACCGGCACCGTGAACGAGGTCAGCGATCCCGTCTACGACGAGGTGCTCGAGCTCGAGGACAGCGGTGACGTCGAGGTCGATCTTCGCGGTCTGGCGCGGCGGCTGCTCGAGCGGGTGATGCAGCCGCGGATCCTGCAGCTGCGCCGCCTCGTCATCGGCGAGGCCGGACGCTTTCCGGAACTCGGCCGAGCCTTCTACGAGCAGGGCCCTGGACGCACGATCGCAGCGCTCGCAACCGTCTTCGAGCGCCTGGCCGAGCGGGGCGTGTTGCGGCTCGACGACCCGCGACTCGCCGCCACACACTTCAACTGGCTCGTCATGTCGAGCCCGCTCAACCGGGCGATGTTCCTCGGCGAGGATCAGCCGCCCGCCCGCGCCGAGCTCAACCGGTATGCGGACGCCGGTGTGCGCGCCTTCCTCGCCGCGTACGCGCAGCCCTGACCGGCTCCGGAGCCGGCGCCTGGTCGAGATGGTGGCTGGTGGCCTCGATGCGGTTCTTGGCGCCGAGCGTCCCGTCACGCGTGGTTGCGCCTGGATGCTGAACGGCTCGGCACCGCGCGGGTCGGGTCTGTCCAAATGGTCCCACGAGCGGCGACGTGGTGATGAGGGCCGCGTAGGGTGCGGCGAAGAGCGCGAACGTTGGAGGTGTGATGTCTCAGTACATGTTGCTGGTGTATCAAGAGGCGGTCGAGCCGGCCGAGCAGGCCGAGCGCGAGAAGGTGACGCCGACGCTGCTGGAGCTGCACGCCAGCCTGCGTGAGGCCGGGCTGCTGGTGGGCGTCCAGCGCCTGCGTTCGGTGGAGAGCGCGACGTCGGTCCGCGCGCGCGATGGACAGACGGAGATCACCGACGGCCCGTTCGCGGTGACCAAGGAGGTCCTGGCCGGCTACTACATCCTGGACTGCGCCGACCTCGACGAAGCGCTCAAGCAGGCCGCGCGGCTGCCGATGACGGGCTGGGGGACGGTCGAGGTCCGCCCGGTCGTGTCGGCCGACGAGTGGGTGGAGCTGGTGCGGCAGGCCGGCGTCGACGTGCCCGACGAGGCGGTCAAAGACCTGGCGTGAGCGGTGGCGCAGAGCCGGCCGACCCGGTCTCGGCAGCGGTCGCGCGCGCGTTCCGCGAAGAGCGGGCGATCGTGCTGGCGACGCTGATCCGGCAGGCCGGAGACTTCCAGCTCGCCGAGGACGCGGTGCAGGACGCGTTCGAGGCCGCGGTCACGGTGTGGCGGCGCGACGGTGTCCCGGCCAACCCGGGCGCGTGGATCACCACCGCCGCCCGGCGGCGGGCGATCGATCGCCTGCGCCGGAACCGGTCGGTGGCCGATCGCGCCGAGCGGCTCGCCGAGCTGACGCGCCTCGAGACCCAGCACGAGGAGCCTTCCATGAACGACGAGAGCACGATCGTCGACGACCGGCTGCGCCTGGTGTTCACCTGCTGCCACCCGGCGCTGGAGATGCCCGCGCGCGTGGCGCTCACGCTACGCGCGCTCGGGGGCCTGACCACCGGCGAGATCGCCCGCGCGTTCCTGGTCGCCGAGCCGACCATGGGCAAGCGGATCGTGCGCGCGAAGCGCAAGATCGCCGAAGCGGGCATCCCCTACCGGGTGCCGGCCGACGAGGAGCTGCCCGACCGCCTGCGCGGCGTGCTGCGTGTCGTGTACCTGATCTTCAACGAGGGCTACGCGGCCACGGAGGGCGATCGCCTCGTCCGCGAGGAGCTGTGCGACGAGGCGCTCCGCCTCGGCGAGCTGCTGTGCCGGCTGATGCCCGACGACGCCGAGGTATGGGGACTGTCGGCGTTGATGCTGCTGCACGACGCGCGCCGCGCCGCCCGCGTGGACCCGGGCGGCCACTACGTCGCGCTCGACGCCCAGGACCGGTCGCTCTGGGACCAGGGCCGGATCGGCGAGGGTCTCGCGAAGCTGGAGCGCGCGGTGCGCCTGCGGCGGCCGGGCGAGTACCAGCTGCAGGCCGCGATCACGACCCTGCAGATCCAGGCCCCGAACACCGAGGCCACCGACTGGGCGCAGATCGCCGAGCTGTACGGCGCCCTGGGCCGGCTCAACCCGTCGCCGGTGGTCGAGCTCAACCGCGCGGTCGCCGTCGGCCTGGCCTCCGGGCCTGCCGCGGGCCTGGAGCTGCTCGAGTCACTGCTCGGCGATCCGGCGCTCGAGCGCTACCAGCCGCTGCACGCGGCGCACGCCGAGCTGCTCACCCGCGCGGGCGACACCGATGGCGCCGCGAGCGCGTACGAACGCGCGATCGCGCTCACCGCCAACGCCGTCGAGCGAGCGGAGCTCGAGCGGCGCCTGGGCGCGCTCCGCTGACGAATTTCGGAGGGGTGTCCAAGTCGCCCTCCGGGCTGCGACGTCTTGTCGAGGCCGCCGATTCGGGCGGCGACATCGACGACGAGGACGTCATGCCCAACCCCCGATCCATCCAGCGCACCTATCTCGTGCTCCTCCTGGGGAACACGCTGGCCGCGTCGTTCATCTGGG
>DATHJG010000013.1:0-7024 GCA_035489875.1 Solirubrobacteraceae bacterium
GAGACGAACGTCGGGCCGAGGGAGTTGACCAGCAGGTTCGCGTTGACCGTCGCGATCAGCTCGCGCCGCAGCGGGTGCTCGGCGAGCAGGTGGCCGAAGCGCTCGACGACGCGGTCGGGGAAGTAGTCGCGCAGGTCGCGCTCCAGCCACGGGTCCTCGCACAGGTCCGACGCGAGCAGGGCGCGCGCGAGCGCCCGCTTGGCGTAGGCGAGCAGCAGCGCCAGCTCCGGCCGCTCGAACCCGCGCCCGGCGCGCCGCCGCTCGGCGAGCTCCTCGGTCGGCGGCAGCCCCTCGGCCGCGCGGTCGAGCAGTCCGCGCTGCTCCAGCGCCGACATCAGGTCCTCGTAGGCGTACATCCGCGTCTTCGAGACCGCGACCTCCTGGGACAGGATCTGCGCCTGCAGGAACGAGTCGTAGAGCACGTGGTCGACCACGTCCTCGGTCACCTCGCGCAGCAGCGCGTCGCGCGCCGGCCGGTCGAGCTCGCCGCGCCGCTCGGCGAGGCCGAGCAGGATCTTCAGGTTGACCTCGTGGTCGGAGCAGTCCACGCCGCCGGAGTTGTCGATGAAGTCGGCGTTGATCAGTCCGCCGCCGGCGGCGAACTCGACCCGCGCGCGGCGCGTGAAGCCGAGGTTGCCGCCCTCGGCCACGACCCGGCAGCGCAGGTCGCGCGCGTCGACGCGGATCGCGTCGGACGCGCGGTCCATCGCGTCGGCGTCGGTCTCGTCGGACGCCTTCACGACCGTGCCGATGCCGCCGTTCCAGAGCAGGTCGACCGGCGCCCGCAGGATCGCGCGGATCAGGTCGTTCGGCGCCAGCTCCTCGTCCTCGATCCCGAGCGCCGCGCGCGCCTGCGGCGAGAGCGGGATCGACTTGGCGGTGCGCGGCCAGACGCCGCCGCCCGCCGAGATCCGCTCGCGGTCGTAGTCGTCCCAGCTACCCGTCCCCACCCGCCCCAGCCCGAACAGGCGCTTGCGCTCGGCGAAGCCGGCGTCGGGATCGGGGTCGGGATCGAGGAAGACGTGGCGGTGGTCGTAGGCGCCGACGAGCCGGATCCGGTCGGACAGCAGCATCCCGTTGCCGAACACGTCGCCGGACATGTCGCCGATGCCGACGGCCGTGAACGGATCGGTCGCGACGTCGACGCCGAGCTCGGAGAAGTGCCGCTTGACCGACTCCCACGCGCCGCGCGCGGTGATCCCGAGCGCCTTGTGGTCGTAGCCGCTCGAGCCGCCGGAGGCGAACGCGTCGCCGAGCCAGAACCCGCGCTCCTCGCTGACCCGGTTGGCAGTGTCCGAGAACGTGGCGGTGCCCTTGTCGGCCGCGACGACGAGGTACGTGTCGTCCTCGTCGAGCACGCGCATGCCGTCGGGGTGGACGACCTCGCCCTCGACCAGGTTGTCGGTCAGCTCGAGCAGCCCGCCGATGTAGCGCACGTACTGGCGCTCGACCTCGGCCTTCAGCTCGGTGCGATCGGCGGGCGGCTGCTTGAGGTAGAAGCCGCCCTTGGCGCCGGCGGGGACGATCACCGCGTTCTTGGTCAGCTGCGCGCGCATGAGGCCGTAGACCTCGGTGCGGTAGTCCTGCCGGTCCGACCAGCGGATCCCGCCGCGCGCCACCTCCCCGCCGCGCAGGTGGATTCCCTCCATCGCCGGCGAGTAGACGTAGATCTCGAACAGCGGCGCCGGCTGCGGGATCGCGGGCACGTCGCCGGAGCGGAGCTTGAACGCGGTGACCTCGCGATCGGGGTCGAACGCGTTCGTGCGCAGCGTCGCGTCGATGAGCCCGAGCTGGTTGCGCAGGATGCGGTCGTGGTCGAGCGACGCGACCGCGTCGAGGCCGGCGCGGATCTCCTCGTGCAGCGCCGCCTCCGCCTGCTCGTCGCGCGGCCGCGACGGGTCGAACCGCAGCTCGAAGTAGCGCATGAGCTGGGCCGTCAGCTCCGGGTTGGCCGCGAGCACGTCGTTCTGGTAGCCCTGCGTGAAGCGCGAGCCGATCCGCTGCCGGTACATCCGGTAGGCGCGCAGGATGTTGACCTGGCGCCAGTTCAGGCCGGCGAGCAGCACGAGCCGGTTGAGCGAGTCCGACTCGGCGGCGCCGCGGCGCACGGCCGCGATGCAGTCCGCGACGCGGTCGCCGACCGCGGCCAGGTCGAGCGGGCGGCCGTCGGGGCCGAGCACGCCGAAGTCCTGCACCCACGTGTCGCCGTCGCCGCCGAGCAGCCGGGTCGGGACCTCCTCCACGACGCGCAGCCCGAGGTGCTCGAGCGTCGGCATCGCCTCGCCCAGCTCGACCTTCCCCCCGGTCTTGTAGAGCGCGACGCGCGTGCGCCCGGACTCGTTCTGCAGGCCGACGACGAACGGCCGGCCCTCGGTCTCCAGCCGATCGAAGCAGGCGACGTCGGCGACGACGAGCGAGGGATCCACCGAGGCGCGGTAGTACTCCGGGAAGCGCGGCGTCCAGCGCGCCGCCAGCTCCTGCCCGCGGGTCGGGCCGAAGCGGTCGACCAGCCGCTCGCGGACGTCGTCGTCCCACGTGCGGGCGAGCGAGATCAGGTCCCGCTGGAGCTCGGCCAGCGACACGTCGGGCACGCCGCCGGGCGCGTGCACGGTGACGTGGACGCGGACGCGCTCGCCTTCGCCCAGGACCGTGTGCGTGTCGACGGCCTCGGTGCCGAAGCGCTCGCGGAGCAGCGCGGTGAACGCGTCGAGCAGTTCGGCGTCGTAGCGCGCGGCCGGGAGCGCGGCGATCAGCGAGACGGAGCGCCGGTCCGCGGACCGGCGGCCGAGCAGCCGGACGCGATCGCCCTCGAGCGAGAGCAGCTCGACGACGGCGCGGCGCAGGTCGTCGGTGCTCGCCGCGAACAGCTCGTCCTTCGGGAAGGAGTCGAACAGCGCGACCGCGACCTTGTAGTCGTGGGAGCCCTCGATCAGGTCCTCGTGACGCAGGATCTGGCGCAGCTTGCGGTTGAGCAGCGGCGTCTGGGAGGCCGGCTCGGCGTAGGCCTTGGACGTGAACAGGCCGAGCATGCGCGACTCGCCGGCCACGCGACCGTCGTGCGCGATCTTGCGCACGCCGACGTAGTCCATGCGGACGCGCCGGTGCACGGTCGAGAGCCGGTTGGTCTTGGAGACGATCAGCAGGTCGCCCTCGAGCACCCGCTCGCGCAGGTCGTCCGGCAGCTCGGCGAGCGGCCGCGGGCGCGCGAACGCCGACGACGCCTCGTCGGCGAGCAGGCCGAGGCCCGTGCCCGGCACGACGGAGAGCGCGTCGTCCGCGATCTTGTACTCGCGGTAGCCGAGGAAGATGAAGTGGTCGGCGAGCAGCCACTCGAGGAACGCGACGGTCTCGTCGACCTCGTCGTCGTGGTAGCGGGCCGCGCCGGCGCCTGCGAGCTGCACCATGCGCCGGCCGCGGTCGGCCATCGCGGGGAAGTCGAGCACGGTGCGGCGCACGTCGTCGAGGACGGAGCGCGCGCTCTGGGCGAGCGCGTCGAGCGCGGGCTCGTCGAGCCGGCGGTCGAGGTCGAAGTGCATGACCGACTCGCGCGAGGTCGCCTCGCGCGGGTGGACGACGCCGGTGATGCGCCCACCGCCGTCGCGCTCCAGGCCGATGACCGGATGCATCGCGCGCTGCACGGTCAGCCCCTCGGCGATGATCGCCTCGCGGACCGAGTCGACGAGGAACGGCAGGTCCTCCGAGGCGGTCTCCAGCACCGAGCCGGCGCGCTCGTAGCCGTGCTCGGCGGTCACCGGGTTGAAGGCGCGCACCACGACCGGCTGGTCCCGGCGGCTCGCCGCGAAGTCGAACACGCCGGCGACCTCGGCGAACAGCTCCTCGCTCGACGCCTGCTCCGCCGCGTCGGCCGAGAGGCGCCGCAGGTACGCGGCGGCGAACTCCCGCAGGGCGGTCGCGTCGTTCGGCCGGCGCTCGCCGATCAGCGCCATCAGCTCCTCGCGGACCGGCGCGACCGCGTGCTCTCTCGTCTCGGTCGAGATTCCCACCCAGCGCCATCATGCCACCGCTGGAGGGGAGCGGTGCGTAACGTAACCGGAGCGATGCTCGAGAGCCGCGACTCCACGGCGTTCCGCACGCTGTCCGACGTGGTGCTCGCGCTGGCGGCGGAGCGCGAGGTCGAGCCCGTCCTGCAGCAGCTCGTGCACGCCGCGCGGGAGCTGGGCGGCGCGCGCTACGCGGCGCTCGGCGTGCCCGACGGCGAGGGTGCGTTCGCGCGCTTCATCACGTCGGGCATGAGCGACGAGCTGATCGCGGCGATGGGCCCGCTGCCGCGCACGCACGGGCTGCTCGGGGCGATGCTGGAGTCGCCCGAGCCGTACCGCACGCCGGACATCCACACGCACGACCGCTTCCGCGGCTGGTGGCCGCGTTCGCATCCGGACATGCGCTCCTTCCTCGGCGTGCCGATCGTGGCGCGCGGCGGGATCAGCGGCGCGCTGTACCTGACCGACAAGGAGGGCGCCGACGCGTTCTCCGACGCCGACGAGCGGCTGATCGTGCTGCTCGCCGCGCACGCCGCGATCGCGATCGAGAACGCGCGCCTGCACGAGCGCAGCCGGGAGCTGAGCATCGTCGAGGAGCGCAACCGGCTGGCGCGCGAGCTGCACGACTCGGTCACGCAGCAGCTCTTCGGCGTCGTGCTCGCGGCGCAGTCGGCCGGCGAGCTGCTGGCGCGCGGCGGCGCGGGCGCCGCCGGGGAGGTCGAGCGGGTGCAGGCGCTCGCGCGCGGGGCGATGGACGAGCTGCGCTCGGTCGTGTTCGAGCTGCGGCCGGCGTCGCTGGAGGCCGAGGGGCTCGCCCAGGTGGTGCGCAAGCACGTCGACGTGCTGCGGCGCGTGACCGGGCAGCCGATCGAGCTGCGCGTCGGCGCGCCGCCGCCGCTGCGCGCCGAGGCGGCCGGGCAGGTCTTCCGGATCGCGCAGGAGGCGCTGCAGAACGCGCTGCGGCACGCCGAGGCGAAGCGGATCGAGGTTCGGCTGGAGGATGGCGGCGGCCGGCTCGTGCTGACGGTCGCCGACGACGGCCGCGGCTTCGAGGCGAGCGCGACGATCCTCCGCGGCCGCCAGCTCGGGCTGACGTCGATGGAGGAGCGCGCGGCCGAGCTGGGCGGGCGCCTGACGGTCGACTCGCGGCCGGGCGAGGGGACGACCGTGCGGCTCGAGGTGCCGGCGTGATCCGCGTCCTGATCGCCGACGACCACGCGGTCGTCCGCCAGGGGCTGCGGACCTACCTGGAGCTGCAGGACGACGTCGAGGTGGTCGCCGAGGCAGCGGACGGCGAGGCCGCGGTGCGCGAGTCGGAGCGCCACGCGCCCGACGTCGTGCTGCTCGACCTCGCGATGCCACGGCTCGACGGGGTCGCCGCGCTGCGCGAGCTGCGCGAGAAGGCGCCGGAGGCGCGCGTGCTCGTGCTCACCAGCTTCGGCGAGGACGACCGGCTGTTCGCCGCGTTGCGCGGCGGCGCCGCGGGCTTCCTGCTCAAGGACACCGAGCCGGCCGACCTCGTGCGGGCGATCCGCACCGCGCACGCGGGCCAGGCGACGCTCTCCCCCGCGGTCGCGACGCGCGTCGTCGAGCAGCTCGCCGCCGGCGGCCGCCCGCGCGCGATCGACCTCCTGACCCCGCGCGAACTGGAGGTGCTGGGGCTGATCGCGCGCGGCCGGTCGAACAAGCGGATCGCGCTGGAGCTGGGCGTGGCGGAGAAGACCGTCAAGACGCACGTCGGCCACGTGCTGGCCAAGCTCGACCTCACCGATCGCACGCAGGCGGCGCTGTACGCGGTGCGCGAAGGGCTCGAGACCTGACCACGCGGTTCATCGTGGCCAACGCGGTGCTCATCACCGCCCAGGCAGGGCTCGTGGCGCTGCCGCGGCGCGGGGTGCCCGCGCCGCTCGAGCGCTTCGGCGGGCGCGCGTGGGCACTGGTCCTCCCGCTCTCGATCGCCGTCGTGGTCGCGGCGATCGCGCTGGAGCCGCAGGTCGCCGACGGCCTGACGTGGCTGGCGTTCATCGCGATCCCGCCGCTCGCCGCCGCCGCGCTCGGCTGGGCCGCGCACGGCGCGCGGCCGTGGCTGGCGCCGCTCGCCGCGCCGCTCTTCGTGCTCGCCTGGGCCGGCACGGGCAGCCTCGCGGGCGACGCCGCGGCGGCTGCGCTGACCGCGCTGAGCTGCGTGACGCTGGGACGGCTGCTCGCCGGCGTCGTTCCCGGCGCGTGGCTGAAGGCCGGGATCGTGGCGATGGCCGTCATCGACGCGATCCTCGTGTTCGGCAACCAGCTGCAAGGCCCGAACGCGGTCCTGAACGCGGCGGCGCCGGCGGAGGGGCTCCCGCAGCTCCAGTACCTCGACCTGCACTACGCGAGCATGGGGTACGGCGACGTGTTCGTGGCCGGCGTCCTCGGCGGCGTGCTGGCCGCCGAGCGCGTCCGTCAGCTGCCCGTCGCCGCGCTCGTGCTCGGGCTCTCGGTCGCCTGGGACGCGCTCTTCTTCACGGTCGACACGCTGCCCGCGACGGTCCCGGTCGCGGTCGGCCTGCTGATCGTGGAGGCCGCGCGCCGGCGGCGGGTCGCGCCTGCGGCGTCGCCGCCGGTCGTCAGCTGACGACCGTGATCCAGATCATCCTCGGCGTCATCTAGCTGCCCAGCGGCTTGACCCTGCGGAGCAGCTGGGCGTTCTGCTCGCGGAACGCCGCCTCCTTCTCGGCGCGCACGACGGTCTCGACCGGGGTGATGTGCTCGTGCTCGCACTTCAGATCGTGGTCGCTGAGCTCGACCTCGCGGCGCTGGAGCTCCGCCAGCGCCGCCTTGTCGTAGGACCCCTCCGGCGCCACCTGGCCCGGCGGCAGCGGCGTCCCGACGATCGCCTCGAACTGCTTGTGGATCTCGTCCTCGACCGCCTCGGAGTCCTCGTAGGCGCCGCCGGTCGCCGCGCGCATGCAGCGCGTCCAGGCCTCGCCCGCGTGGACCATCCGCTGGTCGGCGAGGATCGCGTCGTCGAGCTCGTCGAGCTT
>DATHJG010000014.1:0-4041 GCA_035489875.1 Solirubrobacteraceae bacterium
CTCGGCGAGCTCGTACTTCGTCTCGCCGAGGAACACCTCGTCCTTGGAGTTGACCGACACGACGAGCGGCTCGTCCTTGCCGCCGACCTGCTGCGCGCTGGTCTTGGGCAGGTCGACCGGCACGCCGACCTGCAACAGCGGTGCGGTGACCATGAAGATGATCAGCAGCACCAGCATGACGTCGACCAGCGGCGTAACGTTGATCTCGGCGATCGGCGTGAAGCGCCGCCGCCGGAACCGGCCGGAGGCGCTGCCCCCGACGGGAACGATGCCGGCCATCAGCCCTGCTCCTCGAGCTGGCGCGACAGGATGGTGATGAACTCGCCGGCGAAGGCTTCGAGCTGCAACGCGTAGCGCTGCACGTGGCCGGACAGGATATTGTACGCGCCGGCCGCGGGGATCGCGGCGACGAGGCCGATCGCCGTCGCGAACAGCGCCTCGGAGATGCCGGGTGCCACGACCGCGAGCGACGTGTTCTTCGACTGCGCGATGTGGCCGAAGGCGTTCATGATGCCCCACACCGTGCCGAACAGGCCGACGAAGGTGGCGTTGGCGCCGACCGTCGCCAGGAAACCGAGGCGCTTCTCGATCGCCTCCATCTCGCGCTGGATGGTGACGCCCATGACCTGCTCGATGCGCTGGCGAAGCGCCGCGCGCGCCGTGGCGGTGGTCGCCAGCCCCTTGGACACCGAGCGGCGCCATTCGCGCATCGCGGCGGAGAATATGCTCGACATCGGATCGTCGGGCTTGGCGCCGACACGGTCATAGAGATCCTCGAGCGAAACGCCCGACCAGAAGGTGTCCTCGAACGACTGCGCGCTCTTCTTCAGCGCGCGCAGCCTGAGCATCTTTTCGAAGATGATCGCCCACGACCAGAACGACGCCAGAAGCAGCGCTATCATCACCGCCTTGACGACCCAGTCGGCCTGCATGAAGAGGCCGTAGACCGACATGTCGATCGGAGGGGTGCTGCCGCCAAGGGGGGTGCTGGCGACCTGCGCAAACGCGTCCATTATTAGTACTCCGTCGTTCTAGAGCTTCATATCCGAATATGGCGTGAGCGGGGCGACTCCACGGGCACTGCAACCGCGTCCAACGCCACCCGAGCATCGGCTGGTATTCGCATTGGACGACCTGCCTCGCTCATGCAAGCGATGAGCAATTCGGCACGGACCAAAAGTTCGTCGTTGCGGCGCGCTTCCTGCAACATCTCCAGCGAGGCGCCGCGCATTACCCCGCAACCGGTGACGACGTCGATCGTCTCGTCGAGCCGTGCAGGTTTCAGATAATCTATGGTGCAGCGGCGCACGACCCAGCAGACGCCGCGTTCGGCACGCAGGGCGGCGTGCTCCAGCCCGAGCAGGCGCAGCAGCTCGGTCCGGCCGCGCTCGAGGAACCGCAACCAGTTCGCGTAGTAGACGATGCCCTGCGCGTCGGTGTCCTCGTAGTAGATCCGCAGCGGCAGGATATGCCGGCCGCCCTCGATCCGGCCCGAGGTCGGCGCTTCGCTCGCCGTGCTCACGCCCCGTCGTCCTGCACGCCGTCGTCCTGCACGCCGGTGAGCAGGTCGAGCTGCTGCTTCTGCTCCTTCGGCACGGCCTTGCCGATATGGCGATAGCCGCCCTCCGACAGGAGCCGCCCGCGCGGCGTGCGCATCAGCAGGCCGAGCTGCATCAGGTAGGGCTCGATCACGTCCTCGATCACGTCGCGCTGCTCGGACAGCGCGGCCGCCAGCGTCTCGACGCCGACTGGGCCGCCGCCGTAATTCTCGGCGATGCAGGCGAGGTAGCGGCGGTCCATCGCGTCGAGCCCGCGGCCGTCGACCTCGAGCCGCGTCAAGGCATAGTCGGCGGCCTTGGCGTCGACGATCTTGGCGCCGCCAATATCCGTGAAGTCGCGCACCCGGCGCAGCAGGCGGTTGGCGACGCGCGGCGTGCCGCGCGAGCGCTTGGCGATCTCCGCGCCGCCGTCGGGCGCCATCTGCATCTTGAGCACGCGCGCCGCGCGATGGACGATCGTCTCCAGTTCGGCCGGCTCGTAGAACACCATGCGCAGCGGGATGCCGAAGCGCTCGCGCAGCGGCCGGGTCATCAGCCCCGAGCGCGTCGTCGCGCCGACCAGGGTGAAGGGCGGCAGCTCGATGCGCACCGAGCGCGCCGCCGGCCCCTCGCCGATCATCAGGTCGAGCTGGAAGTCCTCCATCGCCGGATAGAGGATCTCCTCGATCGCCGGATTGAGGCGATGGATCTCGTCGATGAACAGGACGTCGTGCGCCTGCAGGTTGGTGAGCTGTGCCGCGAGATCGCCCGCCTTCTGGATCACCGGACCGGACGTGGATCGGAAGCCGACGCCCATCTCGCGCGCGACGATCTGCGCCAGCGTCGTCTTGCCGAGGCCGGGCGGGCCGTGGAACAGCACGTGGTCGAGCGCCTCGCCGCGCCCCTTGGCGGCGGCAATGAAGATCTTGAGGTTCTCGCGCACCTGCTTCTGGCCGATGAAGTCGTCGAGCGTCTGCGGACGCAGGGCGAGCTCGGCCGCATCCTCCTCGGCGCGCTTGCCGGTCACGAGCCGCTCAGGGGGCCGATCGGGGGGCCGGTCGGGCGGCTGGGCGTTCATCGCGCCAGCTCCTGCAGCCCGCCCCGGATCACGGCATCGAGCGGCGCATCGGGGCCGAGACGCTGCGTCACGCGCGCGACGGCACCGAACGCCTCGACCCGGCGATAGCCGAGATTGACCAGCGCCGACACCGCGTCCTCGTTCACCGAAGCGGCGACCGCGGGCGCCGCCGTGTCGGTCGTGCGCGCCGGTGCGGGCACCACGCCGAACGCGGCGGCCTTGTCCTTGAGCTCGGTGGCGAGACGCGCGGCGAGCTTCGGTCCGACGCCGGCGGGCCGGCTGAGGCTCGCTCTGTCGCCGGCGGCGATGGCGCGCGCGATCTCGTCGGGCGACAGGGTCGACAGGATCGAGAGGGCAACCCGCGCGCCGACGCCCTGCACCGTCGTCAGGATACGGAACCAGTCGCGTTCCGCCGTCGCGAGGAAGCCGTAGAGCGCGATCGCGTCCTCGCGCACGATGGTCTCGACCAGCAAGGTCGCCGGGCCGCCGGCCACGAGGTCGCGCAAGGTGCGCGACGAGGCCGAGACCAGGTAGCCGACGCCGTTCACGTCGATCACGGCGCTGCCCTCGTCGATCGATTCGACGACGCCCTTCAGCCTGGCGATCAAAGCGCGGCCTCTATTCGCTTGGCGGTGGCGCGGTGGTGGGCATGGCAGATCGCGACCGCGAGCGCGTCGGCGGCATCCGCGGTCGCCACCACGCCGGGCAACAGGCGACCGACCATCATCGCGACCTGGTGCTTGTCGGCGTGGCCCGCGCCGACGACCGACTTCTTCACCAGGTTGGCGGAATATTCGAACACCGGCAGGCCCGCCCGCGCCGGCGCCAGCATCACCACGCCGCGCGCCTGGCCGAGCTTCAGGGTCGAGCCGGGGTTCACGTTCACGAAGGTCTCCTCGACCGCCGCCTCTGTGGGCCGCTGCTCCGCGACCACCGCGGCGATCGCCTCGAACAGCGCACGGAGGCGCTCGGCCAGCGACTGGTCGGCCGGCACCTTCACCACGCCGTGCGCCACATGGCGCAGCCGGTTGCCCTCGACGTCGATCACGCCCCAGCCGGTCAGCCGCAGACCGGGATCGAGGCCGATCAATCTCATCGCGCCAGCTCCGCTCGAGTCGTCGATCTGCAGCTCGCCTTCCTGTCGTCCTGAGCGCAGCGAAGGACCTCACGCCAGTCACGCGGACCGTGTCCGGTCATTCGGTGAGATCCTTCGCTACGCTCAGGATGACGAGGAAAGGCGCGGGAGGCAGTTTGCATGTCTTGTCGGCCTGGCCGCGCCAGCCCAGCTACGCCGCGAACTTCGCCAGAGCGTCGTCCGACAATTCGAAATTGGCGTAGACGTTCTGGACGTCGTCGTTGTCGTCGAGCGCCCCGATCATGTCGAGCAGGGTCTGCGCCGCCTCGCCGTCGATCGGGGTGGTGTTC
>DATHJG010000015.1:0-4555 GCA_035489875.1 Solirubrobacteraceae bacterium
TCCGCGAGTACGCGGAGGCGATCGGCGAGACGGCGGCGATCTGCCATGACATCGAGGCCGCTCAGGCGGCCGGCTACGACGACATCGTCGCGCCGCCGATGTTCGCGGCGGTCTACTCGTGGCGCGCGCTGGGGCCGGCGGGCTACTTGCCCGAGCCGTCGCCCAGCTCGAGCACCGCGAGGAACGCCTCCTGCGGCACCTCGATGCGCCCGACCTGCTTCATGCGCTTCTTGCCTTCCTTCTGGCGCTCCAGCAGCTTGCGCTTGCGCGTGATGTCGCCGCCGTAGCACTTCGCGGTGACGTCCTTGCGGAACGCCTTGACCGTCTCGCGCGCGATGATCTTCGCCCCGACCGCGGCCTGGATCGGCACGTCGTACTGCTGGCGCGGGATCTTCTTGCGCAGCTTCTCGGTCAGCGTCTTGCCGAACTCGTAGGCCTTGTCGCGGTGCACGACCATGCTGAGCGCGTCGACCGGGTCGCCGCCGAGCAGCACGTCGAGCTTGACCAGGTTGGACGGCCGCAGCCCCAGCGGCTCGTAGTCGAGCGACGCGTAGCCGCGCGTGCGGGACTTCAGCTGGTCGAAGAAGTCGAGCACGATCTCCGCCAGCGGCAGGTCGTAGGAGAGCTGGACGCGCTCGGACGACAGGTAGTGCATCCCCGTGTGCTCGCCGCGCCGCTCCTGGCACAGCTCCATGATCTGCCCGATGTACTCCTTCGGCGTGAGGATCGACGCCCTGATGTAGGGCTCGCGCGTCTCCGCGATGCGCGCCGGGTCGGGCATGTCGGTCGGGTTGTGGACCTGGATCACCTCGCCGTCGGTCAGCGTCAGCTCGAACTCCACCGACGGCATCGTCGCCATCAGCTCCAGGTCGTACTCGCGCTCGAGCCGCTCGCGCACGATGTCCATGTGCAGCAGGCCGAGGAAGCCGCAGCGGAACCCGAACCCGAGCGCGTCGGACGTCTCCGGCTCCCAGCTCAGCGCGGCGTCGTTGAGCGTCAGCTTCTCGAGCGCGTCGCGCAGCTCCGGATAGTCGTCGTTGTTCATCGGGAACAGGCCGCAGAACACCATCGGCTTGACCTCGCGGTAGCCGGGCAGGGGCTCGGTGGCGCCTTTCGCCTTGGTCGTGAGCGTGTCGCCGACGCGCAGCTTCGTGACGTCCTTGATGCCGGTGATCAGGTAGCCGACCTCGCCGGCGCCCAGCTCCTTGGCGGGCGTCTGCTGCGGCGTGAAGAAGCCGATGTCGTCGATCTCCGCCTCGGTTCCGGCCACCATCGCGCGGATCGCCTCGCCCTTGCGGAACGTGCCGTCGACCACGCGGATGTACGCGATCACACCGCGGTACTGGTCGAACTCCGAGTCGAAGATCAGCGCGCGCGGCGGCGCGTCCGGGTCGCCCGCGGGCGGCGGGACGCGGGTGACGAGCTCCTCCAGCACGTCGGCCACGCCCTCGCCCGTCTTGGCCGAGATCCGCTTGATGTCCTCGGCCGGCTCGCCGATCAGCTCCGCGATCTCCTCCGCGACCCGCTCGGGCTCCGCGCCCGGCAGGTCGAGCTTGTTCATGCACGGGATCAGCTCGAGGCCGCCGTCGATCGCCAGGTACGTGTTCGCGACGGTCTGGGCCTCGACCCCCTGGGAGGCATCGACGACGAGCAGCGCGCCCTCGCACGCGGCGAGCGAGCGGCTCACCTCGTACGTGAAGTCGACGTGCCCCGGCGTGTCGATCAACTGGAGCTGGTAGGTCTCGCCGTCGCGCGCCGTGTAGAGGACGCGCACGGCCTGCGCCTTGATCGTGATCCCGCGCTCGCGCTCGAGGTCCATCGAGTCCAGCAGCTGCGCGCGCATGTCGCGCGTCTCCACCGTGTGGGTCATCTCGAGGATGCGGTCGGCCAGCGTCGACTTCCCATGGTCGATGTGGGCGATGATGGAGAAGTTGCGGATCTTGGACTGGTCGGCCATGGCGCGGCCGTAGAGGTTACGAGGATGCGCGGCCCAGCCTGCGCGTGAGCAGGTCGAGGATCTGGCGCGCCTCGGGCAGTCCGCTGCGCAGCACGACCGCCGCGTAGACCAGGCCGCCGAGCGCGAGCCCGCAGCCGACGGAGATCAGCTGCGCGGGGAGCGAGCGGCCGAGCAGCGAGTCAAGCCCGTACCAGACCCCGTAGGCGACGACGCCGAGCAGCGCGGCGGCGGCCAGCATCAGCAGCATCGCCTTGAGCGTGCGCGTCAGCTCCAGGCCGCCCAGGCCCTCACGCAGGCGGCGCGCCTCGAGCACCGTGAGCACGACGTTGGAGACCGTCGTGCCGAGCACGACGCCGCCGATCCCCATCGGCTTGTACAGCGCCAGCGACACGACGGCGTTGACCAGGATCGACCAGAGCGCGAGTCGGGTCGGCAGCCACGGGCGCTGGAGCGAGAAGAAGCTGCGCGTGAGCAGCAGCGTGATGCCCGAGACCGGGAGCGAGAACGAGAACCAGAACAGCGCCTCGCTCGCCTGCCGCGTCGACTCCGCGTCGAAGTCGCCGCGCTCGTAGATGAGCCGCACGATCGGCGTCGAGAGCGCGACGAACGCGGCGGCGCTGGGGATCAGCAGCAGCGAGATCTGGCGCATTCCGCTCCCGATCAGCGCCCGCAGCCCGGGAGCGTCGCGGCGCGTCGCCAGGCGGCTGAGCGCCGGGAACAGCACGGTCGCGACCGCGACGGAGAACATGCCCTGCGGAAGCATGTAGATGCGGAACGCGGCGTCGATCGCCGCCGGCGCCTCCTCCGAGACGAGGAAGCCGATCAGCGAGTTGATCAGCAGGCTCACGTTGATCAGGCCGAGGCCGAGGCTCACCGGCAGCATCAGCACGAGCACCTGGCGGACGCGCGGATCGCGCCGGAAGTCGAACGAGATGCGCAGCGGGTAGCCGATCCTGCGTAGCTGCGGGAGGCACATCACGAGCTGCACGGTCGTGCCCGCGAGGACGCCGATCGCATAGCCGTAGAGCTGCTGGTCGCCCTCGAACAGCGGCGTGAGCCCGACCAGCCCGCCGATGATCACCACGTTCCAGACGAGCGGCGCGAGCGCGGGGATCGTGAAATGCTCGTGCGCGTTGAGGATCCCGACGACGAGCCCGTTGAGGCCGAGCAGCAAGACGATCGGGAACAGCACCTGGCTCAGCCCGACCGTGAGGGCGTCGAGCGCGGGCGTCGACTCCGCGCCCGTGAACAGCGGCATGAGCACCGGCGCGACCAGGATGAACGCGAGCGTGAGCGCGGTGAGCGCCACGAGCAGCAGGCCGGCGAGCGCGCTGGCGAGCTGCATCGCCTCCCGGCGGCGCTTGTTCTCCAGCAGCTCCGAGAACACAGGCACGAACGCGGACGAGAGCGCGGCGTCGGCCACGAGCGCGCGGATCAGGTTCGGCACCTGGAACGCGAGCGTGAACGCCGACATCGCGCCCGAGGTGCCGAAGTAGCTGCGGGCGACGATCTCGCGCGCGAGCCCGGCCACGCGCGACAGGCCGGTGAGGACCGAGAAGATCGCCGTGTTGCGCGCACGGCGACTCGTGATCGCCGGTTCGGCCGCCGCGGCCGGCGCGTCCGCGCGACCGTCCATCGGACGCGCGACCGCGAACGCCTCGATCTCGGCCTCGACGCCCAGATCCGGCTCGAAGCGGGGGGCCGGAGGCGGCACGATCTCGCCTCCGCCCACGGCGCGGCGGCGCTCCCGCTCGGCGCGGGCGGCGTCTCTCTCCTCGGGCGTCCGCGGCGGCGGCTCGGTGCGGCGAGTCCGCATGACGCCGCGCTATAGTACGCGCCCGCCGCGGCCCTGAGTCGCGGCCTCTCTGTGTCATGGCCAACATCCACTCCCAGGAAAAGCGCATCCTCCGCGCCGAGCGCGAGCGCAACGAGAACCGCCGGTACACGTCGGCGGTCAAGACGTACTTCCGTCGCCTGGACGCCGCCGTGACCGCCGGCGAGGACGAGACGGCAGACGCCGAGCACCGCCGCCTGGTGCAGCTGATCGACAAGGCGGTCAAGCGCGGCGCGCTCCACAAGAACACCGGCGCGCGCAAGAAGTCCCGCGCCGCCCGGCTGCGCCGCGGCCAGTCCGCTTAGGGTCCGTCCAAGAACAGTCGGTGCGGCCGGAACGGCCGTGGACCGAGCCGGGCGCCGCACGAATCCCGAAGGGAATACCGGACGTATTTCCGAGGGTTCGGGTGGCGATCCGGCGAAGTGTCCACGGTCGTCGTCCGGGCGTGCCGACTTCTTGGACGGGCCCTTAGCACCGGTTTCAGAAGCGGCGGGATCGCCGCGCCGCTGCGTGTCGTGGGTCGACCGTGACGCCGGTCTTCGAGACCTTGCTGTCGACCAACTTCAGTCCGCCGGGGTTCGTGCCGTCACCGAAGCGGCGCGTCCGGTGCCGATCACCACGGGAAGGTCCAGATCCGGAACTGCTCCGTACGGTTTCGTAGTGTTGCGCGCATGCGCTCAGGCCTGTACCTGCCGCTCTTCGACGAGCTTGCCGATCCGATGGTCGTCGCCCGGCTATCCGCGGAGGCGGAGGAGGCCGGCTGG
>DATHJG010000016.1:0-2670 GCA_035489875.1 Solirubrobacteraceae bacterium
GCTCGCGCAGCTGCTCGCGCTGGCGGCCGGCGAGCTCGTGGATGAGGACCGCGTCGACGGCCTCGGGATCGTCGGCCTCGACCGCCATCCCGCGCTCCTCGCACAGCTCGGCGAGCGGGTAGCCGCGCCGGGCGGGGCCGAGCAGGTAGGCGGCGACCTCGGTGTCGAACGCGAGGTTCGCGGGCACCTCGCCGAGCGACTTGGCGTCGTGCGCGAGCACGGGCCGGTCGCCGGCGGCGGCGACCAGCTCGGCGGGATCGCCGACCTCGCCGGCGATCGCGTGCGGGCCGCCGGCGTAGGCGCCGAAGTGCCAGCCGGTCGCGCGCGGCAGCAGCTCGCCCTCGGGGACCTTGGGCGCGCTGGCGGCCAGCGCCAGCTCGGCGCCGGTCAGGCGGGCGATGTCGGCCGGGCCGCCCTTGCGCACGGCGACCTTGCGCGCCGTCTCCGCCTCGGGGCGCGGGATCGCCGCCGACTCCGCGGCGTCGAGCGCCTCCTCCAACCGGCGCAGCGGGTCGCGCAGCTCGAACTCGCGGAACATCGCGCGCAGCCGCGTCCGGTCCGGCTCGCGCGTCAGCTCCGCCTGGAGGTCGAGTTCGATCGGCACGTCGCGGACCATCGTCGCGAGCTGCTTGGAGACGCGCGCATCGTCGGCGAACTCGGTCAGGTTCTGCTTGCGCTTGGCGCCCGAGATGTGCTCGACGTTGGCGAGCACCTCCTCGAGCGAGCCGAAGCGCTGCAGCAGCTCCGCGGCGGTCTTGTCGCCGATGCCGGGGACGCCGGGGATGTTGTCGGACGTGTCGCCCTTCAGGCCGATGAAGTCCGGCACCAGCTCCGGCGGGATCCCGTAGCGGTCGATCACGCCCTGGCGGTCGTAGACCTTGGTGTCGGTGATCCCGCGCGACGTCGTCATGATGCGCACGCCGTCGGTGACGAGCTGGTAGGCGTCGCGGTCCCCGGTCACGACCATCACGGGGATGCCCTGCTGACGCGCGCGGTCGGTCAGCGCCGCGATCACGTCGTCGGCCTCGAAGCCCTCGACCGACACGTTGGGATAGCCGAACGCCTCGACGAGCGGCTGCAGGTGCGGCCACTGCTGCTTGAGCAGGTCCGGCCGCGACGAGCGCTGCGCCTTGTAGTCGGGCGAGATGTCCTTGCGCCCCGACATCCCGGCGTCCCACACCACGACGGTCGGCACGTCGCCGTGGTCGGTGAGGATCTTCACGAGCATCGACGCGAAGCCGAAGATCGCGTTGGTCGGCCGGCCGTCCGACGTCGCGATCGACTCGGGCAGCGCGAAGAACGCGCGGTAGGCGAGCGAGTTCCCGTCGATCAGGAACAGCTCGCGCCGGTTGTCTCCGTTCGTGGCGGCCATGTCAGGCCGCAACGCTAGCTCAAGACGACCTCGGCGCCGCGCCCTGGGATGAGCGTGATCGCGCGGCGGGCCGTTCGCTCCGGCTGTGGGCGGGCCGGGGCGGCGTCGACGGCGGCGCCCAGCTCGGCCAGGACGACGCGGAGCTCCATCAGCGCGAACGCCGCGCCGAGGCAGCGGCGGACGCCGCCGCCGAACGGGATCCAGGTGTAGGTGCCGCCCTGGGGGTCGGGGCCGAGGAAGCGCTCCGGCCGGAACGCGGCGGGGTCGGGGTAGAGCTCGGGTCGGCGGTGGACGAGGTAGATCGACGGCGCGACGACGGTGCCCGCCGGGAGGTCGACGCCGGCGATCGTCGCCGGCTGCTGCAGGTTGCGCAGCACGACCGGCAGCACCGGCCGCAGGCGCAGCGCCTCCTTGCCGGCCGCCTCGGCGTACTCCTCTCCCCCGTCGCGCAGCGCCTGCCAGCCGCCGGGCGTCCGGGTCAGCCGCTCGACCGCCCAGCTCAGCGCGGTCGCGGTCGTCTCGTGGCCGGCGACCAGCAGCGTGATCAGCTCGTCGCGCAGCTCCTGGTCGCTCATCGGCGCGCCGTCCTCGTGCTTCGCGGAGAGCAGCAGCGAGAGCACGTCGTCGCCGGGCGCGGCGCGGCGCTCCTCGATCTGCTCGCGCAGCAGCGCGTCGACGGGGTGCATCCAGCGGTTGTAGACGCCGCTGCGCTCCACGCGCTTCGGTCCCGCGCTCGCCATCGCGAGCATCGAGCTGCCGCCGAGCACGCGCGCGAGCATCCTGCGCAGGCGGTCGCGCAGCGCGTCGAGCCGGGCGGAGTCCCCGTCCAGCCCGAAGATCACGCGCAGCACGACGTCGAGCGTGATCGCCTGCATGCGCGGCGCGAGCGGGAGCGCGTGGCCGCGCGGCCACGCCGCGACATGCTCGCGCGCGATCTGCGCGACCAGCTCGCGGTAGCCGGCCATGCGCGAGCCGTGGAACGGCGGCAGCATCAGCTTGCGCTGGCGCATGTGCTGCGGCCCGTCGAGCAGCAGCACCGACGCGTGCCCGACCAGCGGCCGCAGGATGAGGTTCGCCTTGCCCGCGTGCATGACCGCGGGGTCGCCGGTGAACACCTCGCGCACGGCGTCGGGATGGGCGAGCATCACCCACGGCGGCTCGCCGCCGATCCGGATCGTGAACACGTCCCCGAACTGCCGCTGCGCGCGCATCAGGAACGGCCCCGGCCGCGTGATCCACGCGGCGGTCTGCACGGCGCGCGGGAGGCGCGGGCCAGGCGGGAGGTCGGCCATTCCCAG
>DATHJG010000017.1:0-6045 GCA_035489875.1 Solirubrobacteraceae bacterium
CGTGTTCTCGGAGGACGCGCGCACCCGCTGCGAGCCGAGCGGCTTCCAGCCGACGCGCAAGCAGCCGCTCGCGCTGACATCGGGCTATTCCGCCGGCGCACTGCTCGACGGCCCCGGGCCCCAGCAGATGCGCGGGCGGACCGAGCGGCGTGTCGAGCTCAGCCGCTCGTCCGTCACCGCGGTGTGCCATCCGGACGTCGTGAGCGTCACGCTGAGGACCCCGCGCGACATCCGGACGCTCGTGCCCTCGCCGCGCGGGCGGGTCATCAATGCGGTCTATGCCGGCGACTTCGGGGCCGGCCAGATCGTGGCGACCGCGCACATGCGCGACGGCAGCACGCGCACGATGCGGATGTCGGCGGGCATCTTCTGAGGCCGCGTCAGACCGCGAGTGGGACGACGCGGGCCGCCGTGACGTCGACCAGGCCGCGGTCGGTCAGCTTGAGGTCGGGGATGACGGAGAGCGCGAGGAAGCTGAGCGTCATGAACGGCGCCTGGCCCTCCACCCCCTGCTCGCGCAGCAGCGCGACGAGCTCGTCCAGCCGCTCCACGACCGCCTCGGCCGGCTCCTCGGACAGCAGGCCCGCCACCGGGAGCGCGAGCTCGCCGCGCACCGCTCCGCCGGCGGCGACCGCGACGCCGCCGCCGAGCCCGACGAGCCGCTCCACGCAGGCCGCCATGCTCGCGTCGTCGACGCCCGCCACGACGACGTTGTGCGCGTCGTGGGCGACGGTCGAGGCGAACGCGCCCGACCGCAGGCCGAAGCCGCGCACGAGCCCGACGCCGATCCGCCCGGTCGCGTGGTGGCGCTCGACGACGGCGAGCTTCGCCAGGTCGCGTTCGGGATCGGCGACGACGCGCCCGTCGCGCACGGCCGGCTCCTCCTCCGCCGCGCCCGTGATGAGCTGGCCCTCGACGATGTCGATGACGCGCACGCGCCCGCCGGGCGCTGGCCCGAGATCGAACGCGTCCGGCGGCAGCGGCGCCACGTGCACGGTGTCGCGGACCCAGTCGGGCACCGGGGGCGCCGCGAACGGGAGCGCCACGCCGTCGCGGGCGGCGATCCGGCCGCCCGCGATCACCACCGACGCGCGGAACGAGGTCAGGTCGTCGAGCACGACGAGGTCGGCGCGGTAGCCGGGCGCGATCGCGCCGAGGTCGGCCAGGCCGTGGCAGCGCGCCGGGTGCAGCGTCGCCATCACCAGCGCGTCCTCCGGCGCGATGCCCTCGGCCACCGCCTGGCGGCACATCGCGTCGATGTGACCCTCGCGGACCAGCATGTCCGGCTCGCGGTCGTCGGTGCAGAACGCGCAGTACTCCGGCCCGTGCCGCCGGACCAGCTCGAGCAGCGCGACGAGGTTGTGCGCGTTGGACGCCTCGCGCAGCAGCACCCAGATCCCGCGGCGGCGCTTCTCGAGCGCCTCCTCCCAGGTCGTCGCCTCGTGGTCCGAGCGGATCCCGGCCGCCGCGTAGGCGTCGAGCGCCGCGCCGGTCACCCCGGGCGCGTGGCCGTCGACGTGCTCGTGCAGCGCAATCTTCGCGAGCACGTCCGGGTCGCCGGCGATGACCGACGGGAAGTCCATCACCTCGGCGACGCCGAGCGCGCGGTCGCGGCGCAGGATCCCGGCGATGTCGTCGGCGCCGAGCGGGCCGCGCGGGGACTCCAGGGCGCTCGCCGGAACGCATGACGGCGCCATCACGTAGACGCGCAGCGGCAGGCCGCTCGACGCGTCCAGCATCCAGTGCGCGCCGTCGGCGCCGAGCACGTTGGCCAGCTCGTGCGGGTCGCAGACGACGGCGGTGGTGCCGCGGGCGACGACGACGCGCGC
Source organism: Solirubrobacteraceae bacterium (assembly GCA_035489875.1). GTDB lineage: Bacteria > Actinomycetota > Thermoleophilia > Solirubrobacterales > Solirubrobacteraceae > DASQMT01. Next base: position 1,830 of record DATHJG010000017.1, read on the forward strand.
GAACTCCGCCGGCAGGAGCTTGGAGGACTCGATGTGCACGTGCGCGTCGATCAGGCCCGGCACGGCGAAGCGGCCCCGCGCGTCGATCCGCTCCCCGCCCTCGTAGCGGCCGACGCCGGCGATCCGCCCGTCGGCCATCGCGACGTCGCCGTCCAGCCATTCGCGCGTGAAGACGGAGAGCACGCGGGCGCCCTCGACGACGAGGTCGGGCTCCGCATCCCCGCGCGCCACCGCGAGCAGCCGGCCGCGCTGAACCGAGTCCGCGGCGCCGCTCATCCCGCAAGCCGTGCGAGCGTGCCCGCGAGCACGCGCACGCCGCGATCGAGGTCGTCCGGGTCCGTGTGCTCGTCCGGGTGGTGGCTGATCCCGCCGGCGCTCGGGACGAAGATCATCCCGATCGGCACCCGTGCGCCCATCACCATCGCGTCGTGGTACGCGCCGCTCGTCATGCGCCGGTACGGGAGCCCGAGCTCCTCCGCGGCCGCGGCGGCGGCCTCCATCACGCGCGGGTCGCAGGCGACGGGCGCGTCGTCGACGATCGGCGCGACCTCGACCTCGAGCCCGCGCCGGGCGGCGATCGCGCGCGTCTCCGCCAGCACGTCCCCGACGACCTGCTCGCGCGCAGCGCGGTCGGCGTCGCGGACGTCGACGTCCAGCTCCACCTCGCCCGGCACGACGTTGATCGCGCCGGGGCGGACGCGCAGCACGCCGACGGTGCCGACCGTCGTGCCGCTCGCCGAGGCCCGCGCGATCCGCTCGAGCGCGGTCATCGCCTCGGCCGCGCCGGCGAGCGCGTCGCGCCGCAGGTGCATCGGCGTCGCGCCGGCGTGCGTGGCGGCGCCGCGCAGCGTCAGGCGGAAGTCGTGCGGGGCCGCGATCGCGGTGACGACGCCGATCGGCTCCCCGGCGTCCTCGAGCACCGCGCCCTGCTCGATGTGCAGCTCGACGAGCACGTGCACTCCCGCGGGCTCGATCCGCGCGTCGGGCAGCCGGTCGGGGTCGTGTCCGGCCCCGCGCAGCGCGTCCGCCATGCTGACGCCGTCGCGATCGCGCAGCCGGTCGAGGTCGGCGCGGGAGAGCGCGCCGGCGGCGGCGCGGCTGCCGACGCAGCCGGTCCCGAAGCGCGGCTCCTCGCCCGCCCAGGCCACGAGCTCGATCGAGCGCCGCGGCGCCGTGCCGGCCGCGCGCAGCAGCCGGACCGCCTCGATCGCGCCGAGCACGCCGAGCACGCCGTCGTAGCGGCCGGCGTTGAGCGTCGTGTCGACGTGCGAGCCGGTCAGCACCAGCGGCGCATCGGGCTCGCTCCCGGCCCAGCGGCCGAACAGGTTGCCGACCGCGTCGAGGCGCGTCTCCAGTCCGGCGTCGCGCATCCACCGCGCGACCCGGTTGAGCGCGCCGGCGTACGTGGGCGTGTACACCTCGCGGGTGATCCCGCCGGCTTCGGGGTCGTCGTTGAACCCGGCCAGCTCGGCGATCGCGTCGTGCAGCCTGGGCGCGGTGGTCATCCGCGCGCACTGTAACTCCCGGAGCGCAGACGGGAGGCTGCCCTGGCCGCGGCCACGAACCACGACACGGTCAGCCGGACGTCGAGCTCATGTAACTCCCGGAGCGCAGACGGGAGGCTGCCCTGGCCGCGGCCACGAACCACCCCGCGCTCAGCCGGACGTCGAGCACCGGAACGATCTCCTCCGCGCCACGGACACCCGCGCTCAGCCGGACGTCGAGCACCGGAACGGTCTCCTCCGCGCGACGAGACGGTCAGCACGAGGTCCCGTACCTTCGGCGCGCGTCAGGCGGGCGCCGGCGAACGTCAACGGCGGCAATGAGGGAGGCCCGGAACGGGGGTGCGGTTCCGCGGAACCGCGGGGCGGACCGGCGTAGGCCCGACATCCCACTCGGGGCGACTTCACCACCGATGCGGTGGTCAAGGCGCCCCGCGTCCCGCGGCGGCACCCCGACCCCTCCCCTCAATGCCCGCCGGACGCAGGCGTTTGCGCGACCCGGCCGGCGGGAGGCTGCCGCGGCCCGAACGACACGATCATCTGGAACGATCTCCTCCGCGCGTAGCATCCGCCGCCGTGGCTCACTCCGAGCGCCTCATCCGCAGGAACCTCGCCGCGTTCGAGCGGCACGCCGCGCCGAACGGCGGCGCGCTCCGCCGGGCGGCGGTCGCCGTGACCGTGCTCGACTGCGACGGCGCGCCGCGGCTGCTGATCGCCAAGCGGGTCGCGCGAGGGCTCAACCCCGGCCAGTGGGCGCTGCCGGGCGGCAAGCTCGATCCGGGCGAGGAGCCGGTCGCCGCCGCGCTGCGGGAGCTGCACGAGGAAGCGGGGCTCGACGTCCCGCCGGATCGCGTGGCCGGACTGCTCGACGACCTCGTCACCGACTCCGGCTTCTCGATCACGCCCGTCGTCGTGCTCGCGCCGGCCGGCGCGCAGCCGGTCCGCAACCCCGCCGAGGTCGCCTCGCTGCACCCCGTCCCGCTCGCGAACCTGCTCGCCGACCACGTGCCCCGCTGGGCTCGGCACCCGGATGGCCGGCCGTTGCTGCAGATGCCGCTGCGCCACGACATGGTGATCCACGCGCCGACGGGCGCGATCCTGCTGCAGTTCCGGGAGGTCGCGCTGCGCGGGCGCGCCCTACGGATCGCAGATATGGCTCAGCCGGACTGGACACGAACGTAACTCCCGGAGCGCAGACGGGAGGCTGCCCTAGGCACGGCGCCGAACCACGACACGGTCAGCCGGACGTCGAGCACCGGAACGATCACCCCACGCGCGCGTCAGGCGACGCTGACGGACGTCAACGGCAGCATTGAGAGAGGATCCGAATTGCGCTCGCGGTTCCGCGGAACCCCCGGCGCCCGAGCGATTGTCACCTTGACCCTGATTATTGGGGTCAAGACGACATTGGGGGAGCGATTTGCACGTTGTGCATCACATAGATGGTCAACGTGCAAATCGTGGGGCGGAACCGCCTCGCGCGCCCCCAGCCACACCCGAACCCACCCCTCAATGCCCGCCGTACATAGGCGTTCGCGCAACCCGACAGCCGCGAGGCTCGATCACCCCGAATTGAGTCGAGTCAGCTCCTCGAAACTCTTCCCGCCATCCGCCGACCGCACGATCCGCGCCCCCGCGAGCGCGACGTAGAGCCGGCCATCCCCGTCCACCGTCACCGTCGTCGGCGGCCCGCCGGCGTTCCCCGTCTCCTGCCAGTTCGTTCCCCCGTCCTCGGACGCCTGCACGATCCCGGCGGCGTCGACCCGGTAGAGCGGTCCGGTCTCGGACCACGCGAGGTGGGTCTCGGTCGTGAGCGCGTCGCGCTGGCGCCAGCTTCCGCCGCCGTCGCGCGACACGAAGAGGCCGTCCGCCGTCGTGATCGCGATCCGGCGCGGGTCGCTCGGGTCCAGGTCGACGTCCAGCGGCGCGCCGGGCGGCGTGCGCTCCTCGAACGACCGGCCGCCGTCGGTGCTCACGAGCACGCGCTCGGACTCGACCGGCTGCCCGGCGATCACGTCGCCGCGGACGTCGAGCGCGTGGAGGTCCTCCTCGCCCAGGAGCGAGACGGACGTCCACGTCGCGCCCCCGTCGTCCGAGCGGATCAGGCCGAGGTTCTCGGGCAGCCCCGAGCCGCCGTCCCGCGGGTGCCCGGACGCGATCAGCTCGCCCGGCCCGCTGAACCGCAGCACGAGGTTGGGCGAGATCGCGCCCGACCCGGCGTCCGTCGTCAGCTCGCCGTCGAACGGCTCGGCGCGCTGCGCGCCCGCCTTCAGCCGGAACAGCCCCAGGCCGGTGCCGGCGATCAGCGTCCCGTCGCCCGGATCGACGGTGAGCGACGCGATGAACGGCGCGCCGCCGCCGCCCGTCGAAGGGGACTCGCTCGTCTCGGCCGGTGGCGCCGGCGCCACCGTCGCGGTCGCGGTCGGCGCGGGCGCGTCCGCCGTCGTGTCATCGCCGCCGCAGCCGGCCAGCAAGCCGATGAGCAGGAGGGGAACGATCCGGCGCATCCGGCGTCGCAACCTACCGGCTCCGCGCTCCTACCGGCAGGCCACCGCGTCGTCGTAGACGATCGTCTCGCCCGTCGTGAACAGCCCCTCGACGTGGTACGGCCACCGCTTCTCCGCCGGACACGAGGTCGTCGCGATCCAGTCGCCCTTGCCGCCCGACATCGTCAGCTCGTGCAGGACGATCGGAACGCCGGCGACGATCTGGAG
>DATHJG010000018.1:0-2570 GCA_035489875.1 Solirubrobacteraceae bacterium
CCTGGGCTGGAACCGCGACACCGGCGCCATCGACGGCGCGTGGAAGATCCTCGCGCTCGCCGACGACCGCGTGACCGCGGTGACGTCCGCGCCCACCGCGGACGGCGCGCCTGCGCGTCTTCTGTACGCGACGAAGGACTCGAGCGCCGTCATGCGGATCGACGATCCGGCCGCCGCTTCGCCGGCGGCCGCGAGGGCCGGGTTCGCCGACCGGGCGGGGACGACCGGCCTCGCGGTGCTCGACGGGGAGGTCTACGTCACCTCAGGCTCGGACCTCAGGCGCTTCAGCCTCGACGGCGGCGCCGGCCGCGCCGCAACGCCCGTGCCGGGCACCGCCGGCCTCGCGACCACCGCGCTCGCCGCCGACCGCGCCCGGCACCGGATCTACGCGGGCACGACGTTCCCCGAGCTCACGGACGACCTGGTCGCGATCGACCCGGCGAGCGGGGCCGTGGAAACCTACGAGCGCGGTTTCGCGGGCATCACCGGCCTCGGCGTGGATCGCGACGGCGGCGTGCTGGTCGCCGACGACCCGGGGGCCGCGGCCGCCGGCATCGATTCCATGCACCAGGGCCGGCTGTGGCGCGTGCCGCTCGCACCGCTCGGGCGCTCGCGCGTCAGCATCGTCGCCGCGCCGGCGACCTGGGGAGCCGTAGCGTCCGTCGCCTTCGGCTACGCCTCCGGCGTGGGCGCCGCCTTCGAGTGCCGCCTCGACGGCTCCGAATGGATCGCGTGCCCCGGCTCCGGCACGGGCGCCGTCGCCTATGACGCGCTCCCCCCGGGGGTGCACGTCTTCGAGGTGCGCGCCATCACCGACCTCGGTCCCGGCGTCCCCGCCCGCCGGGTCTTCGTGATCGACCAGACCGCGCCCGCGGTGACCGTCACCGCGCCCGCGGAGGACGCCATCGTCCTGCGCGGCGCCGGCTGGATCGAGATGACCGCGGACGAGTTGAACGTGGCCTACGAGTGCGCGATCGACGACGGCCCGGCCGCACCGTGCGAGCCCGGCGAGGCGCTGCCGGCACTCGCGATCGGAGGGCACACGCTGCAGGTCGCGGCCGAGGATCCCGCCGGGAACCGCGGCGCCGCGGCGCCGGTCCGCTTCACGGTCGCCGACCCGCCGCCGCCCGACCCGGAGCCCACCGCGGAGCCGGCGCCCGAGCGCACCGCGCAGCCGACGCCGGCGCCGCTGCCGCCACTCGCGCCAGAGGCGCCGGCCGCTGCGCTGCCGGGCGCTCCTGACGGGGCGGTCAAGGGCGCGATCGTCACCTCGCCCGCGCGCCGGCCGGGGGCACGGCTCGTGCGCGACACGATCCTGCGCCCGACCGGGCGCGCGATCGTGCGGATCGACCTCGGCGCGCCGGCTTCCACGACGTCGGCACGCATCAGGATCTCCCCGCATGGCCCCCGCGGCGCGCACCCGTTCGTGCGCCGCACCGTGCAGGTGGCGTCCGACGCACGCAACCGGCTGGCGCTCCGCCTGTCACACGCGGAGAGCAGGCGGCTGCGGCCCGGCCGCTACCGCGTCACGGTGGCGCTGACCGGCCGCACCGAGGTGTTGACGCTGACGGTCACTCCGCGCCGAGCCCGCTCAGGCGGGTTCGCTGCCGGCCGATAGAGAGGAGAGTGAGGCGCGCGCTGGGCACTCCGATCGTCGTCGTCGCCGTCGCCGTCGCGGGCGCCGGCGTCGGGTTCACGCGCGGCGGCGAGCCCGACCTGCCGCCGCGGTCGCCTGCGCCGTCCCCGACGCCCGCCGCGACCGCGCAGCCGGCGCCGCCGTCCGGGCCGCGCGCGCTCTTCGCCTCCACCTGCGGCACCTGCCACGCGCTCCACGCGGCGGGCGTGCATGGCATGATCGGCCCTGATCTGGATGCGCTGCGCCCGTCCGCCGCACGAGCACGGCGCGCGATCCGCACGGGCTCGCTCGACGGCGTGATGCAGCCGGGCCTGCTGCGCGGCCGCGACGCGCGCGCCGTCGCCGCCTATGTGGCGCGCGCGACGCGCTGACTGCGAGATCTCGCAACCGAAGTCGCGAGGTTTCGCCCTGGTTGCGCAGCCCTAGGGCCCCGACCCTATGAGGTATGCCGACGAACTCGCGCCCTGCTCCCTCCTTCGCCCTGGCCGCGGGCCTCGGCGGCTTCATCGCGGCGGTGGCCGCGGCGGCCGTCGTGGGCGTCGTGCTGGCCGTCGGGCTCCTCGCCGGCACGGCCGGCGGTCATGCCACCGCGGACGCCACGGGCCCCTTCGCAGTGCTCGACGAGGTCCCGACCAGCTTCGGCTTCCTCGCCGTCGAGCACGCCGAGACCCTCAAGGGGCTGACCGCGAAGGATCTCGCCGGCGCGGTCCACGGCATCGGTACGTTCGTCGGGCGGGAGAAGGCGCTGGTCAGGGCCTCTGTCACGCTGCGCAACGGGCCGGTCCGGCCGCTCGACTACTCGCCGGCGCAGTTCCGCATCGCCGCCACGGGCAAGGGCGGCAAGGTGAAGCGCTATCCGCTCAGCCACGCGAGCGTGCGGGCGGGGATCCTGCAGCCCGACGCCGCCGTCGACATCGGCCTCGGCTTCGTCGTG
>DATHJG010000019.1:0-2806 GCA_035489875.1 Solirubrobacteraceae bacterium
CGCCGACGGCTCGGCGCCGTTCGTGGACTCGGGGTCGGACGCCAACGCCGACTGCGATCCGGGCTAGTGTTCGGGAGCTGGCGGATGACGCGCCGCCTGCTCGCGATCGCGTGCGTGCTCGCGCTGACCACGGCGGCCGCCGCGTACGCCGCCACGGGCGGCGGTGACGACGACCCCTACCTCGTCCGGGCGGTGTTCGACAACGCGAGCTTCGTGATCCCCGGGGAGGACGTGAAGGTCGCCGGCGTCGAGGTCGGCGCGATCGACTCGCTCGACCTGACCGAGGACAACAAGGCCGTCGTCGTCCTGCGCATCGACGACCCCGCGTTCTTCCCGTTCCGCACCGACGCGCGCTGCCGCGTCGGGCTGATGTCGCTGATCGGCGAGCAGTTCGTCGACTGCGAGCCGACGCAGCCGCGCGCGGACGGCGCGGAGCTGCCGCCCGAGCTGCCGGCGATCGAGGACGGCCCGGGCGCGGGGCAGCACCTGCTCGGCGTCGACCACACGGTCACGCCGGTCGGGGTCGACCTGATCAACAACGTCATGCGGCTCCCCCAGCGCGAGCGGCTGCGGTTCATCATCAACGAGCTCGGCGCCGGCCTGGCCGGCAACGGCGAGGCGCTGGCCGACGCGATCCGGCGCGCGGACCCGGCGCTCCAGCAGGCCGATCGCGTCGTGCAGGTTCTCGCCGAGCAGGACAAGCTGCTCGGGCGGCTGGTCGACGAGTCCGACGCCGTGCTCGCGCCGCTGGCCGAGCGGCGCGAGAACCTCGGCGAGTTCATCCGCCACGCCGGCGACACGGCCGCGGCGACCGCCGAGCGCGGCGACGCCCTCGAGGCGAACTTCCAGAAGCTGCCGAGCTTCCTGCGCGAGCTCAAGCCCGCGGCCGACCGGTTCGGCGCGCTGGCGAGCGAGATGTCGCCGGCCGTGCAGACGCTCGCCGACCAGGCGCCCGCGGTCAACGAGGCGGTCGCCCGGTTCGGGCCGTTCTCCGAGGCCGCCACGCCGTCGCTCGAGACGCTCGGCGACCTCGCCGACCGCGGCCGGCAGACGTTCCCGCGGATCGAGTCGCTGGTCGACCGGCTCGGCCGGCTCGGGCAGCCGCTGGCGCCGCTGGCGAAGAACCTCGCCGCGCTCGGCACGAGCTTCGACTCGGCCGGCGGCATCGAGGAGCTGATGCGGACGATCTACTTCTACACCGGGGCGACCAACGGCGAGGACGCGCTCGGGCACTACCTCCGGGCGGGCTTCGGCGCCAACGCGTGCGTGGACCGCGCGTTCATCCCGGGCGACGGCTGCCAGGCCACGTTCGACAGCAGCGGGGAGAACGCCGAGGCGGCCGCGACCTCCGGCGTCGACCGCACGACGACCGCGCTGCTCGACTACCTGCTCGGCAACGGGGAGGCGCAGCGGTGAACACGCGCCGCGGCGGCTCGATCGCCTCCAACCCCGTGCTGATCGGCGCGGCCACGATGCTCGTCGTGCTCGTCGCGGTCTTCCTCTCCTACAACGCCAACAACGGCCTCCCGTTCGTGCCGACGTACCAGCTCACCGCCGAGGTGCCGAACGCGTCCGGCCTGATCAAGGGCAACGAGGTGCGGATCGGCGGCGCGCGCGTCGGCGTCGTGAGCCGGATCGAGGCGTTCTCACGCCCCGACGGGTCGACCGGCGCGCGGCTGGTGCTCAAGCTCGACGCCGCCCAGCCCGAGCTGCCGAAGGACTCCACGATCCTCGTGCGGCCGCGCTCCCCGCTGGGGCTGAAGTACGTCGAGATCACGACCGGGCGCTCGCGCGAGACGCTCGCCAACCGCGCCACGATCCCGCTGTCGGCGGCCAAGGTCGAGCCCGTCGAGCTCGACGAGTTCTTCGGCATGTTCGACGAGCCCACGCGCGCGGGGCAGGCCGACAGCCTGATCGAGTGGGGCAACGCGTTCGCCGGGCGCGGCGACGACCTCAACCGCGCCTTCCGCGACCTCGGGCCGCTGCTCGACCACGCGACGCCGGCCCTGGCGAACCTCGTCGCGCCCGCGACCCAGTTCGACGAGCTGTTCCCCGCGTTCGCGCAGGCCGCGCGCGAGGTCGCGCCCGTCGCGCTCGCGCAGGCGCGCATGTTCGAGGGCCTGGACCGCACGTTCGCGGCGTTCAGCTCGGTGCGCGAACCGCTGCAGGAGTCGATCTCCGGCGGCCCGCCCGCGCTCGACGTCGCGACCCGCGAGCTGCCCGCGCAGGCCGGTTTCGTCAAGGACTCCACCGTGCTGTTCCGCAAGCTGCGACCGGCGTTCCGCTCGCTCGCGGACGCCTCCCCCGGCCTCGCGTCGGCGTTCAGGACGGGCGAGCCCGCGCTGCGCCGGGCGCCCGCGCTCAACACGCGCCTGGTCTCGGCGCTCGAGGCGGTCGAGGCGTTCGCCGCGGACCCGCGGGTGGAGCCGGGGGTGGAAAAGCTGGGGCGCTTCGCCACGCTGCTGGAGCCGACCGCGGCGTTCGTCGCGCCGGCCCAGACGACCTGTAACTACCTCGCGCTGCTGTTCCGTAACGTCGCGAGCGCGGTGTCGGAGTCCGACGTCGTCGGCAGCTTCCTGCGCTTCGGCGTGATCGCGATGAAGCAGGGCCCGAACAGCGAGGCCGGCCCGTCGTCCGCTCCGGCGAACGGTCCGGCGGTGCCGACCACCGCCGCGAACCTGCCGTTCGCCGACAGCTTCCTGCACGCCAACCCCTACCCGAACACCGCCGCGCCCGGCCAGGTGCACGAGTGCGAGGCGGGCAACGAGCGCTACCAGGCCGGCGGCCAGGCCATCGGCAACCAGCC
>DATHJG010000020.1:0-3241 GCA_035489875.1 Solirubrobacteraceae bacterium
TCGTCGACGTCGGTGGACGCGGACGCCTGCACGGCGCCGCCGGAGCCGCTGTCGTCCCCGCCGCACGCGGCGAGGGCCAGGGCGAGCGCCGCGATCAGCGACAGCAGGAGTGCAGGGCGGAGGCGGGTCATCGGCAAGAAGCTCCCTGTGATGGCGAAACTGGACGCCCGCAGGCTGTGTTGCAGCGGGTGGCACGCCGGCCCGGCGAGCCTAGCATCGGACCATGGCCCGCAGACGAACCCACCATTACCTGTGCATTGTGCTGCTGAGCGCGCTCGCGCTCGGTGCGAGCGCCTCCGGGGCCGACGCGGCGAAGCGGAAGACGATCGCGGGCGAGCTGAGCAAGCTCGTGGCGAGCGGCGCGATCGACCGGGCGACGTACGACGCCGACCGCGCGATCTACGTCGACGTCAAGCGCCGGATCGGGCGGCTGACCGGCGCCCGCAAGGCCCAACTGGCCGGGGCGCTCGCCGCCGTCGAGGGGATCGCCGCGCGCGGCCAGCTGCGCGCCGCCCGCCTCTATCCCCTCTTCCTCACGCTCCAGCGCAACGCCGAGTGGTGGTCCGGGCAGCCGCTGCTGGCGAGCGGGCAGCGCGTCACGTTCTCGGGCTCGGAGCTGGTCTGGCAGTACGTGCCGGGCCAGGGCATCCAGCTGCACCCGCTCGCCAACTTCGGCAAGCTCAACGCGTACGCCAAGGGCTCCAAGCGCAACAACGCGCGCAACACCGTGCTGCTCGACGAGCTGATGTCGGTCGCGGTGCCGCGCGGCGGCGGCCTCGCGTGGGAGTACTACTTCACGTTCGACGGCGGGAGCCCGCCGTGGGTCAGCAGCCTCGCGCAGGGCACCGGGCTGCAGGCGATCGCCCGCTCGGCGGCCAAGCTCGGGCGGATGCCGGAGCTGCTGCCGAAGATCCAGGCCGGCCTGACGCTGTTCGAGCAGTCCCCGCCGACCGGTGTCCGCGTGCAGACCCCGGACGGCATTCACTACGCGCAGTACTCGTTCTGGCCCAGCCTGCGGATCCTCAACGGGTTCGTCCAGTCGCTGGTCGGGCTCTACGACGTCGCCCAGATCACCGGCGACCCGCGGGCGGCGAAGCTGTTCGCGGACGGGGACGCGACGGCGCGCAAGGAGGTGCCGACGTTCGACACCGGCGCCTGGTCGTACTACTCGCGCGGCGCGATCACGCGCGAGTCCGACCTCAGCTACCACACGCTGCTGCGCGACTTCCTCGTCAGCCTGTGCGACCGCACGTCCGTCCCGGTCTATTGCGACGCCGAGCTCCACTTCACGGCGTACCTCACGGTGCCGCCGGAGCTGGCGGTCCGTACCGCGCGCGTGCGCGGCGGGGCCGCGACGACGCTGAAGTTCTCGCTCTCGAAGATCGCGCGCACGTCGATCAGCGTCACCGCGCCGGACGGCAAGCGACTGCTGTCGGTGGCGGCCGGCACCGTCGGGCGCGGGACGCGCACGGTCGCTTGGACGCCGCCGCGGAAGCCCGGCGTCTACACGGTGCGCATCGACGCCACCGACCTCGCCGGCAACGCGGCGAGCGTCGAGAAGCCCGTCGACGTCCTTCGACCGAAGCGCAAGAAGTAGGGTGCGGGGCCGTCGAATGGCCCCGCGCACGATCCTCTACACGGGCAAGGGCGGCGTCGGCAAGACCTCGGTCGCCGCCGCCACCGCCCGCCGCTGCGCCGCCGCCGGACTGCGGACGGTGGTGCTCTCGACCGATCCCGCCCACTCGCTCGCCGACGTGCTCGAGACGCCGGTCGGAAGCGAGCCGACCGAGCTGGGGCGCAACCTGTGGGCGCAGCAGGTGTCGGCGCAGGAGGAGCTCGAGCGGCACTGGTCGGCCGTGCAGGGGTGGCTCGGGCAGGTGCTGGTCGAGCGCGGCGTCGAGCGGATCGCGGCCGAGGAGCTCACCGTGCCGCCGGGCGGCGACGAGCTGTTCAGCCTGCTGCGCCTGCGGCGCCACGTCGAGGAGGGCGAGTGGGACGTGATCGTCGTCGACTGCGCGCCGACCGGCGAGACGCTGCGGCTGCTCTCGTTCCCCGAGGCGGCGCGCTGGTGGCTGGGCAAGCTGATGGGGCGCGAGACGCAGCTGCTGGCGGCGGCGCGGCCGCTCGCGCGCGCGTTCCTGGACCTGCGGCTCCCCGACGAGGACGTGATGGCCGAGGTCCAGGGGCTCGTGGCGAACCTCGTCACGATGCACGACATCCTGCGCGACCGCGCCGCGGTCTCGGTGCGGCTGGTGATGACGCCGGACCGGATGGTGGTCGCCGAGGCCATGCGGACGTTTACATACCTGAGCCTGTACGGGTACCTGACCGATGCCGTGATCGTGAACCGCGTCTTCCCGGAGGAGCTGGCCGGCACCTACTTCGGCGCGTGGCGGGAGGTGCAGCAGCGCGAGCTGGAGCGCGTGCGCGAGGGGTTCGCGCCCGTGCCGGTGCTGTGCGCGCCGTACTTCGAGGCCGAGGTCATCGGCGGCGCGATGCTCGACCGGCTCGGCGACGCGCTGTTCGCGGCGGACCGGCCGGACGCGCTGCTGCACGAGGGACTCGCGCAGGAGTTCGGACTGGAGGAGGGCTCGGGCCACGTGCGCCTGGCCGTGCCGTTCGCGGACAAGGGCGACGTGTCGCTCAAGAAGGTCGGCGACGAGCTGGTCGTGCGGGTCGACGGGCGCAAGCGCACGGTCGTGCTGCCACCGGCGCTCGCCGCGCTCAAGCCCTCCGGGGCGGCGCTCGAGGGGGGCGCGCTGGTGGTGCGGTTTGCCTGAGCCGCCCGACCAGGACGCCCTGCGGGCCATGCGCGAGCACCTCGACGAGGCGCACGCCGCCGCCGACCGGCTCGTGCACGAGGCGCAGCGCCAGGCGGAGGAGGCGAGCGGCGCACCGCGCGAGCCGGTCCCGCCGCGCGGCTGGGACTCGCGCGACCGCGAGACGCCCCCGACGCCGGACCTGCATGCGCTGCTGGCGCTCGTGGACGCGGTCCGCGACCTGGTGCCGGCCGAGCTGTCGCGCCAGCTCGCCGAGGCGCTGCGGCAGCTCCTGCTCGCGTTGCGCGCACTGCTCGACTGGTACATCGAGCGGCTCGGCGAGCCCGCGCCGGGACAGGCGCGCGTGGAGGTCGAGGACATCCCCCTGGACTGACCCTGCTCGACGTAGACTCAGTCTCGTGCCCTCCGTCGCGACCACCGTCCGTGGACTCGCGCCCGAGCTGCGCATGACCGGCGTCGCA
>DATHJG010000021.1:0-2303 GCA_035489875.1 Solirubrobacteraceae bacterium
AGTTCGACTTCCGTGGGAACGCCCGCTTTCGCGAGCGATTGTCACGTTGACCCCAATTATTGGGGTCAACGTCGCAATCGTTCCGGCGCGAGGCGGTTCGCGCAGCGATTTGCACGTTGTGCATCACATGGATGTTCAACGTGCAAATCGTCCCGCAGGCCGGGCCGAACCCTCTTCCTCAATGCCCGCCGTACACAAGCGCCGGCGTCACCACGCGGCCTGATACAAGGCGCGCACCTCATCCCGCCCCGCCCGCGGGGGCGTGTGGTCGAGCTCCGCGCGCGCCGCCGCCGTGTCAGCGGCCGCGTCGAGCGCCGCAACCTCCACGCCCAGCTCGCGCAGCCGCGTCGCCCCGGTCAGCGCGCACACCCGCGCCGCCGCGCTCGCCGGTTCCTCGCCCAGCGCCCCCCACAACGCCGCGTGCTGCTCCGGGAACCGGCGCGCGAGCGCCGGGATCGTGTGCGGCAGCATCATCGCGTTCGCCGCGCCGTGGCCCACCAGCCGGTGGCCGACCAGCGTCTGCGCGAGCACGTGGTGGAGGCCGAAGCCGCTGCTGTCGATCGTGTAGCCCGCCAGCAGCGCGCCGAGCGCGAGCTCGTCGCGATCCGGCTCCCCGGCGCCGAACGCGCCGACGAGCCGGCGCGCGGCGTCGTGCGCCGCGAGCGTCGCCACCGGGTTCCTGCGCACCGTGCACGGGGCCTCGACCGCGTGGCCGAGCGCGTTGAGCGCGCTCGCCGCCAGCTCGGGCTCGGGCTGCGAGGCCGCCAGCGCCGGGTCGCAGACCACGACCGCGCAGCGCACGCGCGGGGTCGCCTCGTCGACGCCCTCGGCGTGCCGGTGCCCGCGCGTCATCTCCGCACCCGACAGCGTCGTGGGGATCGCCATCGCCCGCGCGCCGCCGCCGAGCGCCGCGGTCACCGCCTTCGTCACGTCGATCACGCGCCCGCCCCCGAGCGCGACGACCCGTCCGTCGCCGCCCGCCGTCCTCGCCCATGCCAGCGCCGCCGCCGCAAGCTCCGGCACCTGCCCGCGCGGGACCTCGTGCACCGCGGCGGCGGCGTCCACGACCGGCGGCAGCTCCCCCGCCGCGCGCGTCGTCGTGAGCAGCAGGTAGCCCGGCCCACCGAGCGCAGACAGCGCCTCGCCGGCGACGCCGCGGCCGAACCGGATCACGCGCTCGCCGTCGCGCCAGCAGAATCCTTCGGTCCGCATCCGCTTCATGATTGCCGCCTCAGGCCAGGTGCTCAACGCCGAAGCGTTGCGCGAGTACGCTTGGCTGCCTCCCATGGATGACATCGACCGGCAGATCGTTGCGCTCCTGAGACAGGATGCGCGGCGGTCGTTCCAGAGCATCGGCTCCCGCGTGTCGCTGAGCGCGCCGGCGGTCAAGCGCCGCGTCGACCGGCTCGAGGAGGAGGGCGTGCTGCGCGGGTACACGGCGCTCGTCGACCCCGGCCGGTTCGGCTGGGGCACGCACGCGTTCGTCGCGCTCTACTGCGAGGGCCGCATGGCCGCGGCCGAGGTCAGGGAGGCGCTCGAGCGCCACCCCGAGGTCGAGGCTGCGTACACCGTGGCGGGCGAGGCGAGCGCGGTGGTGCACGTGCGCGCGCGCGACACCTCCCACCTCGAGGAGGCGCTCGAGCGGATCCGCGACCACCGCGGCGTGACGCGCACCCAGACGCAGATCGTGCTCTCGACGCTCTTCGAGCGCCCGTTCGACGAGGGGCACGCGTGAACGTCCTCGACCTCACCCAGCCGCTCGACGAACGCACGCCGCTGTGGCCCGGCTCGAGCCCGTTCGCGGCGGTGGGCCCCGACGAATACGACGCCCACGGCTTCTGGGACCGCCATCTCAGCACGCCCGAGCATGCCGGCACGCACATCGACGCTCCGCGCCACTGCGTTCCCGGCGGCGCCGCGGTCGCCGACATCTCCGCCGAGGAGCTGGTGCGGCCGGCCGTCAGGATCGACGCCCGCGAGCGCTGCGGCGGCGACCCCGCCTGGGTGCTCAGCGCCGCTGACGTCGAGGCGTGGGAGACCGAGCACGGCCGTATCCAGGCCGGCGCCGCGGTGCTCCTGTGCACCGGCTGGGACGCGATGCGGGCAGACCCCGACGTCTACCTCGGCGACCCGCCGCGCTTCCCCGGCTTCGGGGCCGACGCCGCGGCGCTGCTGGTCGAGCGCGGAGCGGCCGCATTGGGGGTCGACACGCTCAGCGTCGATGCCGGCGAGGCGACCGACTTCCCGGTCCACCACATCACGCTGCCGGCCGGCCTCTTCCACATCGAGGGGCTGATCGGCCT
>DATHJG010000022.1:0-4149 GCA_035489875.1 Solirubrobacteraceae bacterium
TCGGGCCTGCAAGCGCGGGCTCGACCGTGAGCTCCGCGCGCGCCGGGCCGAGCTCGGCGGAGGACGAGTACGGGCCGGTCGCCTGGACGGACGCCGGCGAGTAGCCCGCGAGCGCTCCGGTCACCGCCAGCGCGGCGACGCCGAGCGCGACCTCGGCGCGGAGCGCGCGGCGGAGCGCGACCCCGGATCGGCCGGGCGGGTCGCCCGCGCGGGCCCCGCGTGCGAGCGCCGGGAGCGTGCGACGGCGGTTCCAGGCGCCGAAGCAGAGCAGGACCGCGACGAGCGCGCTCTTCACCGCGATCGCGCGACCGTAGGCGGTGTCGAGCAGGTCGTCGACCGCGCTCAGCTCGAGCAGCGACTGCAGGATCCCGCCGACGAGCAGCGCGGCGACCGCGACAAGCGCGAGCGTCGAGAAGCGCCCGAGCGCGGCGGACAGGAGGCGCGTGCGGTCGGGCGGCTCGAGGCGCCGGGTCGCGGGCGGCAGCGCGAGGATCAGGACGGCGATGCCGCCGATCCACGCCGACGCGGCCAGCACGTGCAGGACGTTGGCGGGCAGGAGGACGGCCACCGGCTCCTGCACGCTC
The DNA here is from genome assembly GCA_035489875.1 of Solirubrobacteraceae bacterium. Classification (GTDB taxonomy): domain Bacteria; phylum Actinomycetota; class Thermoleophilia; order Solirubrobacterales; family Solirubrobacteraceae; genus DASQMT01. The sequence goes on from DATHJG010000022.1 coordinate 585, forward strand.
GCGTGGCCGCCGAGGGCCGGGAGGCAGACGAGCCAGGCGAGCGGCAGCGCCAGCGCGGCGACCCACGGGCCTGTCCGGGGGACCGCGACGCCGGCGGCGCCGACGGTGGCGGGCCGGACGGCGGGCGCGGTGGCGCGGCGGGCGACGGCGAGGACGAGGACGGCGAGCCAGGCCAGCGCGCCGAGGCCCCAGACGGTGCCGAAGCGAGTGTCGAGCACCGTGCCGACCTCCCCGATGCCGTCCCAGAACGTGCTGCCGGCCGCCGTCGCCGCCTGGAGGGGCAGGGCGACGAGCGAGGAGGCGAGGCCGAGCGCGCCGGCGCCGACGAGCAGCCGGCGCCAGCGCGCGGCGAACGCGTCCGACGCCGGCGCCCACGTCACAGCGCCGCCGGGCACCGCGAGCCCGACCAGGGTCGGCAGCCACACGAGCAGGAGGATCGCCAGGGCTCCCACCGCCAGGGCGATCGCGGAGAACTGGAGCGCGCGGGCCGCCGCGAAGGCGACCGCGGTGACCGGCCCGCTGCCCTCGCCGTCGAGCAGGTCCGCCACCGTCACGGCCGATGTCGCGCCGCCCTTCCCCACGCCGAACACGAAGCCGCCGGAGACCGGGTGCGAGTCGGCCGAGATCACCCGGTACGTCGTCGTGTAGCCGCCGTCCGTCAGGCCGCCGCGCAGGCGCACCGCGACCACACGGTTCTCGTCACCCGGGTGGAACGCCGTGCCCTGCTGGACCTCCTTGCCCGCCGCGTCGTACACCCGCACAGCGCCGAACTCGACCTCCACCGGCTCGCTGAAGCGCAGCACGACCTCGCGCGGGGCGGCGTCGAGCGCGGCGCCGCGCGAGGGCTCCGTCGCCTCGAGCAGCGCGTGCGCCGACGCCGGCGCGGCGGCGGCCGCCCACGCGACTCCCGCCAGCAGCCCGAGCAGGCAGAGGCGGCGGATCACCAGGCCTCCGCCTCCCGCGCAGGGCGTTCCGCGCCGACGCGGCGCCGGTAGCGGATGACCGCGACCGCGATGCAGCACGCGATCAGGACCGCAGCCCCCGCGAAGATCGCGGTGAGCGGGGGACCGCCGCCCGGCAGCGGCGTCCAGAACAGCGTCCCGGCGATCGCGCCGCCCGTGCCGTCGATCTCGACCGGGACCTCCCAGTCGAAGATCTTCGTCTTGACCGACGTGTCGGTCACCTGCGGCGGCGTGGTCTTGGCCATCCAGTGCGCGCGGTGGTCGTGCCACTCGAACCGCCCGGTCTTGTCGATCTCCTTCCACTGCGGCGGCCCCTTGCCGTCGACGCCCGCGGGGACGTCGACGTTCGCGAAGCGGTCGTCGTTGATGTAGTACGCCCGCGAATCCGTGTTGACCTCGACGGTCCCGTCGGCGCGCACGCGCGCGTAGGGCTCCCTTTCGTAGCCCTCGATCTCGACGTCCTTGCCGCTCGTGTTGTGGAGCAGGAGCCGGTCGTCGCGGTTGAGGACGTCGACGGTCACGCCGGAGGTCGCCGGCGTGATCGCGTCGACCTGCGAAAGGAAGTTCGGGTTGCCGTTGTGCGCGAGCGCCGCCGCGGGCGCGAGCGCGAGCAGGACGACGGCGAGGACGAGGCGGCGCATCACGCCACCGCCCGCGGACGGCGCCGCAGCGCGACCGCCAGCGCCGCGGCGCCGAGCACCAGGCCCGCTCCGCCGAGCACGATCCCGAGCGTCCCGCTGCTGCCGCCGCCGTCGTCCGCGGATTCCTGCACGGGCGTGGCCGGCCGGGCGCCGCCTGCCGCAGGCGCCGCGCTCTCGCCCTCCCCGCCGGCGTTCTGCCGCCGCGCCGCCGCGCTCACGCGCGTGACCGCGGCCGGGTTGTCGGAGTCGGGCGGCCCGATCCACGCCGCCTCCTTGCCGTCGTCGTAGCGCTGCACCGCCTTCCACACGAGGTCGCCCTCCTGCTCGGGCGTCGCCGCGAGGAACGCGAAGCGCACGAAGCCGTCGCTGGCCAGCCGCCCCCGCCAGCGCACGGTCGCGATGCTGCCGTCGTCCGCATGCTCGAGCGTGCGCTTCCACCCCGGCTGGTCCTCGAACGAGAACGGCAGCACGCCGGTCGGGATCTGGAGCGCGACGTCCGTCGTGTGCGCGTCGCTCTCGCCCGGGACGAGCAACTCGAACTTCACAGGGTCGCCCGGCGCGGCCTCCGTCGGCGACATCTGCACGTGCGCCTGCGCCGGCAGCGCCGCGACCGCCGCCCATCCGGCGACGGCGAGCACGGCGGCAGCCCGCGCGATCGATCGTCCCATCACGTCCTCAGCTTGAACTTGAACGAACCGTGCTGGCGGTGTCCGTCGGGCGCGACCGCCGTCCAGCGGGCCGTGTAGCGGCCGGCCCGCTTGGAGCTCTTGAGCGGCACGCGCAGTCGGGAGATCTTGCGCGGGTCGCGGCCGCCGCTGCCGACGGACACGACGGTCCCGCCGGCGCCGGTGACGCGCAGCGTGCCGCTGCGGATCGCTTCCGTGAACGTGACGGTGACGGTGGTGATCGAGGTCTTCGCGGTGCTGCCCTTGGCGGGGCTCGTCGACTTGACCTCGGTGTGCGCGAGCGCGGTGCCCGCCGTGACCGCGAGGGTCACGGCGGGCACGGCGGCGAGGAGCGCGAGGCGACGCATGGTTCTGGGACCTCCTCGCTCAGCGGGTGAGCGTTCCGGTGGTGGACGCGACGCGGTCGCCGACGAACGCGGTGACCTTGAGGGAGAGGGAGCGTTCGAGCCGCGCGATCCGATTGGCGACGGACTTGCCCGGCTTGAGCGCGACCTTGGCGGTGCCGTTGGAGCCGAGCTTGGCCTTGCCGCGCGCGAGCGTCGAGGACGGCAGCTTCAGCTTGCGCGCCTTCGACTCGCCGATCGCCAGCTTCACGGCGACCGCCTTGCCGACCGGCCCGGTGACCGTCACGGTCGTCCCGTTCTTCGCCAGCTTGCTGTCCGCGATGCGCGCCGTCGGCAGCGCCACCTTCATGGGCGCGAGTGCGGCGGCGAGCCTCACGACCTCCGCCCTGGCGCCGTCGAGCAGCGTCTGCAGCGCCGCCTTGGCGTTGTTGGCGTCGGTGAGGGCGGCCGTCAGCGGCGCGGTCTCGTGCTCGAGGAAGCCGGAGTTGAGCGATGCGGTGGTCGTGACGGTCGTGTCCGCCTGCCGATACGTGCCCCCCTCGGCGAGGCACGCCGCCGCCGGATCGGTCTCGGTCGCGAGGTCGACGCCCGTCCTCGCCTTTACGACTGGGATCCACCTCTCGGGATAATCCTCGAGCCCGGCCGCGGTCTTCTGGAACGGCACGTAGTTGTAGAACGGGTCGGCATCCTGCCACGCCTTGATCGCGTCCTCGGACTCGAGCGCCGCCACCTCGCACGTCGCATGCGGCTGGGCGCCGGTCCCGCCTTCGGTCCGCCAGGTCGAGAACGGGACCGTGTTGCGGTACGCGCTCGGCAGTTTCCTGAAGTTGATCATCCCCTTGGTGCCGGCGAGCCCGTTCGTCTCGCCGAGCACGAACGTGAACCCGTGGTTGGTCACGACGTACTGCGTCTGCGTTGCCGGGCCTGCTCCG
>DATHJG010000023.1:0-6224 GCA_035489875.1 Solirubrobacteraceae bacterium
CACGAAGCCGCCCGCGGTCACGACGGCGGCCATGTAGGCGAGTGCGAGGCCCTCGCACTCGCCTACATGGCCGCCGTCGTGACCGCGGGCGGCTTCGTGGCCTGGTACGGATCGATCGAGCGGCTGGGCGTCGAGCGCGCCAGCCTATTCTCCGGCGTCCTGCCGGCCACCGCGCTGTTCACGGGCGCTCTCCTCGGGCACGCCGAGGTGACCCCGGAGCGCATCATCGGCATCGTCGTCGTCGTCGCCGGGATCACTGCGGGCCTCCTCGTCGCACGGACTCCCGCTACCCCGCTACCAAGCCAAGCCACAGAGAGAACCCGCCATGAGAACCATCAGCCGCAATGACCTTCGGTCGGTGCTCGCCGACGTGACGGTAGTCGACGCACTACCCGCAGCGCCGTATCAGGTGCGCCACCTTCCCGGCGCCTTGAACCTCGTCATCGAGGACGTCGACGGACAGGCTGCGCAGCTCCTGCCGGACAGGAATGCCGAGATCGTGACCTATTCCACCGACTCCGCCTGCGGGCGCGGCGAGGCGCTCGGCGAGCGGTTGGAGCAGCTCGGCTACGCCAACCTCCGGGTCTACCGTGACGGGATCGAGGATTGGGTGGGCGCCGGGCTCCCGGTCGAGGCGGACGAGAGCGGTCAGCCGGTGGGCTGACCGAGACTAAGGAGATTGCCCTCGCTGTCGCGAAGCCACGTTCCGCGCGCTCCTGTGCCCTTGCTCGGGTGGTTGTCATCGATCCCGGCCACGTCGTCTTCGAAGACGACCCCGCATGCGCGCAGCGCCGCCACCGCCGCGTCCAGGTCCTCCACCTCGAAGCCCATCTGAGTCGACAGCCCGGACGCCGTTCCCAACGAAAGGAAGACGTGGAACTCATCGCTGAGATTACTCGTGGGCCAGCACGCTGATCACGACGCCGTGCGGATCGCGAACGAAGAAGCGACGGACGCCCCACGACTCGTCAACCGGACCGTAGATGACCTCGTGCCCGGCCTGGACTGCTTCAGCATGCGCCGCATCGACGGCTCCCCGCGAATCGACGTCCACGCCCATGTCGGGCAACACGGGCTCCACGCCTGGCGGCGCGAAAACGACCTGCGCCTGGCCGGATCCGAAGCCGATGTAACCACCGCCGAAGTTCCTCTCCTCGAGCCCGAGCACGCGCGTATAGAAGGTGCGCGTGGCCTCGAAGTCCGGTGACTCGTGGTAGGGCATGATGCGTCGGATAGCCATACGGACGGAGTGTCGCAGGATCGCCTCAACGGCGGAGGTGTGTGCAGGTGCTCCCCGGTGGGCCAATCCGCTAGGGCTGACGCTCCCAGGCGGATCGCGTGCGAAATCGTGGCGGTGTAGTGCACGCGAAGCGGATCGACGTCCTCCTGAACGCCGCCGATCAGACGTGCTCGCCCGGTCAGCGACGGCGCCCGGTACTCGCGGGCAAAGACGTCATCGTCATCGGGCTCGTCGGCGAGCAGCTGCGCGAATGGGCTCCGGGGAACGGCCATCGTGCTCTCCTTCGCGGGGGTGGAATGCGGCGCGCCCGCGCTGACTGGGGCCGGCTTCTCGATGATGACCTGCGCCACCGACCGGGCCTGCTCGTCGCTTTCGCGGACCAGCTCCGCCGGCCGGCGCCCAAGGTCCGGCTCGATCGACAGCAGGAAGTATCGAGCCGCATCGACCGGCCACTGCCGCTCGGCGCACGCGACGTGCATGACCCACCAGAAGCGATCGACAACCGTTTCGACGGTGCGGGGCACGCGCCGCTCCTTGCGCCAGCGACCGACCGTGTCGGGGTTGCGATCGAACAGCATGGCCAGCGGCCCGCGGTCAAACGCGCGCGACAACTCGTCGAACTCGAGCGATGGGGTGGAGCACGCCGCGCGGGTCGGCGGGAGCGTCCCGACGGAGGTCTCGCTTCTGGAAGACTCGTGAGCGTGCCGCAGGTCGCGACGCCGGCGGGTGTGATGCTCGAGTACGACACCTTCGGGTCGTCTGCCGATCCAGCGTTGCTGCTCGTGATGGGGTTTAGTTCGCAGATGATCGCCTGGCCGCGGGCGTTCTGTCAGCGCTTGGCGGCCGCCGGGCGCTTCGTCATCCGCTTCGACAACCGCGATTGCGGGTTGTCGTCGAAGTTCGACGGGCAGGTCGCAGCGTTGGGTGCGGTGATGGCGGCAGCGTCAGCCGGTGACCTGGAGGGGGCGCGGGCCCGCGTTCCGTACACGCTGAGCGCGATGTCTGACGATGCGCTCGCGCTGCTCAGCGCATTGGGAATCGAGCGAGCGCACGTCGTCGGAGCGTCGATGGGGGGAATGATCGCCCAGAACATGGCGATCGAGCATCCGGAACGGGTGCTGACGCTCACGTCGATGATGTCGACGACGGGCGAGCCCGAGTTCGGTCGGTCCACGCCGGAGGCGATGGAGGCGCTGCTCGCCCCGGCGCCAGCCGGCCGAGAGGCATACATCGAGGCGGCCGAGAAGTTGCTGATCTGGCGATCGAGGCGGTATCCGGATCTTGCCGGCGCCCGGGCGCTCGCGGCCGAGAGTTACGACAGGTGCTATTACCCCGAAGGAGCGGCTCGGCAGATGGCCGCGATGATCGTGGCCGGATCGCGTGCCGATGGACTGCGGAGCCTGCGCGTCCCGACGTTGGTGATCCACGGACTCGACGACACGCTCGTCGCGCCGAGCGGCGGTGAGCGGACCGCCGAGCTCGTCGAGGGCGCTCGCCTGCTCCTCCTCGAGGACATGGGGCATGACCGCCCGGTGCAACTCTGGCCCCAGCTCTGCGGAGCGATCCTCGAACACACGGCATAGCCACGCCCTACGTCCAGCCAGCGGCAGGCCGGGGTGCCTGGAGCGCATCTCTTCGCTGGCCTGGTCGTCGGCGTCGCGCTCGCCGCGGGAGGTCCGCGTCCCACCGAGGCTGTACACGATGGCGCAGGCGCTGCTGGCCAGGCGCCGAGCCTGAAGGACTCCGCCGTCGGCATCGTGATACTGGCCTGCGTCGCATTCGCCGGGCCGTGGCTCGGCCGCCGCGCCCGCATGCCGGCCGCCGCGCTCGCTGGCCCGATGGTGCTCGGCGTGGTGCTCGGCTGGGCGGGAGCGTTCCACGATGCCCCGGTCCCCTCGGGCGTCACCGCGGTCGCGCTCGCGGTGATCGGGCTCGAGATCGGACTGCGCTTCGACCGCTCCACGCTGCGGTCGCTGGGCCGGATGGCGCCCGTGGCCGGCGGGCTGACCGCCGCGGTCATGCTCGCCTGCGCGCTGCTCGGGGAGATCCTCAGCCTGCTCACCGGGATCTCCCCGGTCGACGGCTACCTGATGACGACGCCGGGCGGGATCAACGCCGTCCTCGGGGCGGCCGTCAGCATGAGCGGGATCAATGTCGCGCTCGTGGCCGTGGCCCAGATCCTGCGGCTGCTGACGATGATCCTGTTCGTCCCGGCCTTGGTGCGCCGGCTGACGCGAACGCCGGGGCCCATGGCCTGGGTCCGCCGCGCGACCCGGCGGCCTCGCAGCGGCGTGGGATCGGCCTACCATGCGCGCCGCGTCATCTCGGTGCGGCCCGTCACGGAGGCGAGATCAGCACATCCTCGGGCAGCGCGTCCAGCTCGAGGGTCCGTCGAACGCGCCCGCTCGCCGGGTCGATGATCGCGATGGCGCCGCGAATCGTGTCACCCGTCGCTGAGTACAGGCGTTGTGCGAGTGCTCCGGTCAGCGGCTTGGCGCCGACGGCGAGTCGCTCGCCACATGCCTGGCCGTTCGCGCCGGCCTGCGGGTCATCGCTCGGCATGAGCACCTTGGGACGCGCGCCGAGTCGCGGTGCCGTGCTGTATCCGCCGAGAATGAGGCAGGAGCCTGCGGCGAACAGCCTGCCCGAAGGGGTCAGGGTGAAGCGGGCCATGTGATTCCCGCGCAGCCCGGTGGGGACGCGCTCGAACCCGTCATCGTTCGCCGGCGACAGCAGCAGCAGTGCCTGATCGTTCGTGGTGGCGACCACGCGGTCGTCGTAACAGGAGCGATCCCTGTCGTTCCGTCGGGCTGGTGGGCGACCGGGTTCCTCCCAACGGCGAGAAACGCAAACGCTGGGGCGTAAGCCCGATCGGGACCAGATCGATAGGGGACCAGATGTCCTCTTGCAAGCAGGCGGCGGAGCAGTAAGCTTGAAAGAGGACACAATACGCTATTCTGAGCGCATGCCGACGGATCGTTTCGCCGAGCTCGCCGAGCTCGCCGCGGACCAGCACGGGCTGTTCACGCTCGAAGACACGCGCGCCGTCGGCTACGCGGACAACACGATCGCGCAGATGGCACGCCGCGGACGGTTGGAGCGCGTCAGCCAGGGCGTCTACCGGATCCCGTTCCTGCCCGCCGGCCGGCTGGGCGCCTACATGGAGGCGGCGCTGTGGCCGGTCGGGGTCAAGGGCGTGCTCAGCCACGCAACCGCGCTCGACCTGTGGGAGGTCAGCGACATCAATCCCGCCAAGATCCACATCACCGTGCCGCGCGCGCACCGCCCGCAGCGCGCGCTGCCCCGCGCCTACGTCATCCACCGCGAACGCCTCGCGCCCAACGAGATCGACGCGATCGAGGGCGTGCCGGTCGTGACGCTCGCACGCGCCATCCGCGAGTGCGCGCACGACGACGTGGCACCCGATCTGCTCGAACAGGCCGTGCGCGCCGGCACCGCCCGCGGACTGCTCGACCGCCAGCAGGCGGTGGCGCTGCGGCACGAGGTGGGGGCGGACGGGATCGCGGCGGGACGCGCATGACGCCAGAAGCCGACGACGACGTGAGACGGCCCAAGCCGCCGAAGACCAAGGCGCGGCTCGAGCAGTTGATTACGCAGTGGCAGAAGGACTCCGGTGTGCCCGTCGCCCGGCTGAACCTGCGGATCGCGGCGATGATGCTCGCGGGCGCTCTCGCGCGCGTCGTCGACCCCGACGGCGAGGCGGTGTTCGCGACCAAGGGCGGCATCGCGATGGAGCTGTGGATGGGCGGACGCGCGCGAGCGACGCGCGACATCGACGTCGTGCTGCGCGGCGACCCTGAACGGCTCGCCGAGCAGCTTGACGCAGGCCTGCGCGAGCCCTACAACGGCTTCACCTTTCGCCGCGGCGAGATCGACGAGCTCCCTGCGCGGCCGAGCGTGAAGAAGGTCACGGTCCAGGTCAGCTTCGCTGGGCGCATCCTCTCCTCGCCGCAGCTGGAGATCGCGTCCGTGGATACCGGCCACGAGGAGTTCATCGCGATCCCGGCCACAAAGCTCGATGCCGTCGGCCTGGACGGCCCCGATGTCGTGCTTGTGCTCGCAGAGCGCTGGCAGATCGCCCAGAAGCTCCACGCCGTCACCGAGCAGCCGACCGACGGCCGCGAGAATCCACGCTTCCGCGACCTCATCGACCTGCAGCTGCTCGAAGCGCTCGACCCCGACCTCAGCAGCGTCCGCGACAAGCCGCCGGCGCCGTGCGTGCCTATATCGGACGCATCGCGTCCGCTTGACCCCAGCCAGAGACTTGGACGATCGTGGTCTGATCGCTCGCGAGCGAGCCTCGCGCAGTGCGAGCGCATCGCGACTCGGCTGCACGCCGAACATGCGCCGGTCACCGCGAGCTGTAGAGCAAGCACGTCCGCGACGGCGGCACGCCCGCCGACAGCATACGGCCGGCCCGAGGGGACGGGCCGAGCGAGCAGGGCTGGGTCGTCGTCGACGCGGTCGCGCGGGCCGCGGCCGAGCTCGGCGTCGGCTCGACGGAGGTCGCGCTCGCCTGGGTGCGCAGCCGGCCCGCGGTCAGCTCGACGCTCGTCGGCGCCCGGACCGTCGAGCTGCTGCGCCTCAACCCCGGCCGCGCAGCTCGCCGCGCAGCTCGCCAGCTCAGCCCGTTAGTGAGCCGACGTCGCGGACGCGGACGGTTCGTTGGCTCGCTTGACCTCCGTGAGCGCCTCCCTGATCGCCGGCACGTGGGCGGAGGCGACCTTCCCATCGCGCACGAGCGCGCCGGCGTCGACGGAGCCGGCGATCACGTCTCGCTCGACCACGTCGGCCTCGGCCTGCTCGATCGCGCCGTCGGCGACGAGGCGCCCGAGCGCCGCCCGTGCCTGGATGACGACCGGCTCGTTCCCCGCCAACGGCCCGGGGACGCCCGCCTTCGAACCCTTCTTGACGGATTCACCGTCGGCCTTGGTGGTCGGCGGTGCAGCCGGTGCGTTGGCTC
>DATHJG010000024.1:0-5055 GCA_035489875.1 Solirubrobacteraceae bacterium
GCCGCGCTCGTAGCCGTCGGCGGCGACCTCGTCGGCGAGCTGGCCGGCCAGGCCGGTGAACGTCGTGCCGTTGAGCACCGCGACGTTCGTCTGCGCCGGCGGCTTGGCCGCGGGGGCGCCGCCGCCGTTGCCGGACCCGGCATCGGTCTCCGTCTCGGTCGGCGGCGGGGTGGCGACGTTGGGCGCCGGCGGGGTGTCGTCGCCGCCGAGCAGCTGCGAGCCCACGAACGTGCCGCCGCCGAGGATCAGGACGGCGAGGCCGACGAGCAGCGCGATCGTGCCGGCGGAGCGGCCCTCGCGCGGCGGCTTGGCGGCCGGGCGGCGGCCGGCAGGAGGGGCGGGTGGCCGCCGGCCGGCGGCGCCGCGCGGCGTCGCCGACGGCTTCGTCTGGCGCAACGGCATCGGCGCCGGGCGCGGGGTGACGCCGACCCGCTGGGCGGGCGTCGCGCGCGGCACGGCGGGCGGCACCTCGCCCGGCACGGGCTCCTCCTCGAGCGCGGCCGGGAACCCGGCCGGCTGCGTCTCGCCGGGCACGCCGGCCGCGCCGTCGTCCGCCACCGCAGCCCCGGACTGGGCGCCGTCGTCCGCCGCCGGAGCCCCGGTCTCGGCGCCCTCGCCGGGCGGAGCCGAAGCACCGCCGTCGGCGCGCGCCACCGGAGCCCCGGTCTCGGCGCCCTCGTCGGGCAGAGCCGGAGCGTCATCGCACGCGACCGCCGCGCCCCCGTTGGGGGAGGCCGCCTGCCCGGCCGCCGTGGCGGCGACCCCCGGGGCGGCGCCGTTCGCGGGCGCCGGGCCGGCGGGGACGCTGCCGCCGGGCCCGACCGGCGGCACGGGCGCCGGCACGTTCCCGTTGGTGACCGGATCGGCCTCGCCGGGCGCAGCCGGTGCCGAGACCGGATCGGCCAGCTCGGTCGCCGGCGTGCCGAGCGCCGCCTGTGCGCCCGCGGGCATCTCGGCCAGGCGCCGCGGCGGGGCGATCCCGCCGCCCGCCGCCCGGGCCGGCGCGCGGCGCGCGACGGTGGCAGTCGCCTGGGCGACGACGCGCTGCTCGAGCTCGCGCGCTCGCTCCGGCGCGCGCCCGGCCCACTCGCGCAACCGCTTCAACTCGCGCGCCTGCGAGAAGTACAGCAACGAGAGCACGGCCAAGCCGAAGAAGGCGGCAATGCCGACGTAGGCACCGTACTTCTCGACCTGGCCCTGGAAGGAGAGCGCGAACAGGACCATGGAGAACGAGCCGCTTAGTCTAGGCGTCGTCCCGGCTGCTCGGCGACTCCACCGCCACGGCGGTGCTCGGGTCGAGCGCCGGAGGCACCTGACGGACGGCCGAGAGGTCGCTCACCTTCGCCGCCAGCGCAGCCGCGTCGCCGTCGAGGACCAGCCAGTTCACCTGGTCGAACGTCTCCTTCTCCCACGCGGGATCGATGCGCGCGTGATCGGCCCGCTGGATCTTCTCCGACGGCGTCGGCAGCGGCCGCTCGTACGGGTTGAACAGCTCCTCGTGGTACTTCTCACCCGGCCGCGGTCCGATCACCTCGATCGCGATGTCACGGTCGGGCTCGAGCCCGGAGAGCCGGATCATGTCGCGCGCGAGGTCCATGATCTTCACGGGCTCGCCCATCTCGAGCACGAACACCTCGCCGCCGGCGACGAGCGAGCCGGCGCGGACGACGAGCTGGACGGCCTCCGGGATCGTCATGAAGTAGCGCGTCATGTCGCGGTGCGTGACGGTGACGGGGCCGCCCGCGGCGATCTGGCGGCGGAAGATCGGGACGACCGAGCCCGAGGAGCCGAGCACGTTCCCGAAGCGCACCGCGCAGAACGCCGTGTCCGGGAAGCGCTGGTCGGCGGCCTCGACCGCCCACTCCGCCAGCGCCTTCGACGCGCCCATCACCGTGGCGGGCGAGACGGCCTTGTCGGTCGAGACGAGCACGAACGCCTTCGCGCCCGACTCGCCGGCGACCTGGCACATCAGCCGCGTGGCGAGGGCGTTGTTGCGCACGGCCTCGACGGGGTTCTCCTCCATCAGGTGCACGTGCTTGTACGCGGCGGCGTGGAAGACGATCGACGGGCGGTGCTCGGCGAACACCTCGCGCATCCGCTCGCCCTCCTTGCAGTCGGCGAGCACGGCGACCGTGTTGAGCACGTGGCGGTCCTCGACCAGCTCGCGTCGGATCTTGAACAGGTTGTCCTCGGCGTGGTCGAGCAGGACCAGCCGGCTCGGCCCGACGCGCGCGATCTGGCGGCACAGCTCGGAGCCGATCGAGCCGCCGGCGCCGGTCACGAGCACGACGCGGCCGGTGAGATAGCCGCCGACGCGGTCGATGTCCATCCGCACCGGCTCGCGCCCGAGCATGTCCTCGACCTCGACGTTGCGGACCTGGCGCAGAACCCGGCCGCCGTCCTGGAGCAGCTCGAACACCGTCGGCATCGTGCGCACCGGCACGCCGCGATCGCGGCACGCGGTGACGACGCGGGCGCGCATCGTGCCCGACGCGGAGGGGATCGCGATCAGCACCTCGTCGGGCTCGACGTCCTCGAGCACGTCCGGCAGGTCCTGGGTCGTCCCGAGCACGGACAGACCGCGGTCGATCCGGACGCCCTGCTTGCGCGGGTCGTCGTCGAGGAAGCCGACCGGCCGGTAGCCCAGCTCGGGGTTGCGCATGATCTCGCGCAGGAGCAGCCGCCCGCCGTCGCCGGCGCCGACGATCAGCACCGACCGCGCGCCGCGCCGCGCGCGGAAGCCGCGCGGCGGCCGCTCGTACACCATGTGCACGACGAAGCGGGAGCCGCCGATGAACACGAGCATCAGCAGCCCGTAGAGCACGGTCACGCCCGCGGGCACGGGGATCGACTTGAAGCCCTCCGCGCCGAACGTCAGCCGCGGCTGCACGATCGCGACGTAGGCCAGCAGCGCGAACGTCGCGACCACGCACGCCTCCGCGATCTGGAGGTAGTCGCGCTGCGACGCATAGCGCATCCAGTGCCGGTACAGGCCGAACAGCGCGAACACGAACACGCTGCCGACGACGACGAATCCGATGGTGCGCTCGAACAGGTCGGAGTACGGCTGACGAACCGCGCCGTCGAAGCGCAGCTCGAAGGCGAGGTAGTAGGCGAGCGCGACAAGCCCGGCGTCGACCGTCACCTGCGGCAGGCTGTGACGGTGGAACGGAAGGGCTGCCGCCAGGCGAAGCCGCCGGCGCATCGCGCGGCATTCTAACCGCGCAAGTCGTCGACAAGCAGGTTCGTGAAGTGCGTGGGATCGCGCCGCACGCGATCGTGCGTGCCGCCGCCTTCTCGCTTGACGACCGTCACGTCCTCGGCGCGCTCCAGACGCCGCAGCCGACCCTCGGCGATCAGGCGCTCGTCGACCGCGCCGAGCCGGCCCTCGAACGTGGTCCACACCGGCGTCCCGAGCGCCACGGCCTCGCGGTTCATCGTCCCGCCCGCTGACACCACGAGGTCGGCGTACGCGATCAGCGACTGGGCGTCGACCGCCCGCTCGGGCACGACGTAGCCGCCGGCGGCGGCCAGCTCGCTCCGCTGCGCGGGCGTGCGGGGGAGCACGACGACCTGCGCCTGCTCGCGCAGCCGCTCGAGCAGCGCCGCGAACAGCGGGTGCTCGAAGCGGTGGTAGAGCGAGACCGCCGGTGGCGTGCGGACGATCGCGAGCGGCTCGCGCGCGTCCAGCCCGAGCTCGGCGAGCACGGCGGCATCGGCCGTGAAGTCGGCCAGGTAGTACTCCTCCTTCAGCCCCTCGTAGCGCCGCAGCTTGCGCGCGGTCGCGCCGTACGGCGCCAGCCGCTCGGGCGGGATCGCGTCCGGGACCACCACGCGGCGGGCGAGGCGGCAGTTGACGTTGTGCTGCACCTTCGCCCACTCGTAGTCGAACGTCGTCGCGCTCGGGATGCCGAGCAGCTTCGCCGCGACGGTGACGTCGTTGGAGCCGTGGCCGAGCGCGGCGTCGAAGCGCCGCGACCTCGCCCAGCGCGCCAGCGCGAGCGAGCGCGACGCCAGCCCGAGCCCCTTCGCGGCGAGCCGGCCGCCGCGGTGATGCCCGATCGCCGTGTGCGCGATCCCGAACCGCTCGAGCAGCCCGAGCGTCTGGGCGAAGTCGCGCGCGGTCACCTCGACCCGCGCCCCGCGTCCCTCCAGCGCCCGGATCACCGGGCGCATCACGAGCACGTGGGGCGAGTTCGTCAGGTCAACCCAGATCCGCATTCCGCACGGCGGCGACGACCTCGTCGGCCTGCTCGCGGGTGAGCACCGGGCTCATCGGGATCGCCAGGTGCGTGCGCGCCGCCTCGTCCGTTCCCGGCAGCTCGACGTCCGACCACGGGCGCATCGCCGCCTGGCGGTGCAGCGGGGTGCGGTAGTAGCCCTTGTTGCCGATCCCGGCGGCGGTCAGCGCGGCGCCGAGCTCCTCCGCGCGCGGGTGGCGGATGACGTACAGGTGCCACGCGGGGTCGCAGCCGTCGACCGGTCCCGGCAGCCCGGCGAGCTCGCCGAGCCCGGCGTCGGCGTAGTGCACGGCGGCGGCGCGGCGGCCGTCGCACCACGCGTCGAGGTGCGGCAGCTCGAGCCGCAGCAGCGCGGCCTGCAGCTCGTCCAGGCGCGAGTTGTAGCCGACCAGCTCGAACGAGACCTTGTCGCGCGAGCCGTGGAAGCGCAGCATCGCGATCCGCTCGGCGAGCCCGGCGTCGGCGGCGGCGACCGCGCCGCCGTCCCCGAACGCGCCGAGGTTCTTGGACGGGAAGAACGAGAACGTCGCGGCGGTCCCGAGCGCGCCCGCGTGCCGGCCGTCCGCGGTTCGCGAGCCGAGCGCCTGGGCGGCGTCCTCCAGCACGGGCACGCCGAGCGCGGCGATCTCGTCGACCGGCGCGACGTTGCCGAACAGGTGCACGACCATCACGACCTTCGTCTCCGGCGTGAGCGCCGCGCGCACCGCGTCGGCCGTGACGCAGAAGTGCTCCGGGTCGACGTCGCAGAACACCGGGTTCGCGCCGGTCAGCGCGATCGCCTCGGCCGAGGCGTAGAACGTGAACGACGGCACGA
>DATHJG010000025.1:0-2550 GCA_035489875.1 Solirubrobacteraceae bacterium
GCGGCGGGCGGGGACCTCGACCGGAACCTGGTAGGTCGCGCCGCCGACGCGGCGGGAGCGGACCTCGAGGACCGGAGTGAGCGCCTTGATCGACGTCTCGAGCGCCTCGACCGGGTCCTTGCCCGTCCGCTCGACCGCTCCGATCGCCTGCTGCTGGTCCGTGACGTCCGCTTCGATCGCCAGCGCCCGGCCGCCGCCGGCCTCGATCTCGGAGGCCAGCGCGTCGAGCCGGTCCTTGCGCCGCGCGGCGAGCGCGACCGCCGCACCCTGGGCGGCGAGCGCCCGCGCCGTCGCCTCGCCGATCCCGCTGCTGGCACCCGTGACGAGCGCGGCCGTACCGTCCAGTGTGGCTGTCATGGCCCCCGGCCTACCACATCGGGGCACTGCTACCATGCCGCG
Source organism: Solirubrobacteraceae bacterium (assembly GCA_035489875.1). GTDB lineage: Bacteria > Actinomycetota > Thermoleophilia > Solirubrobacterales > Solirubrobacteraceae > DASQMT01. Next base: position 400 of record DATHJG010000025.1, read on the forward strand.
CCGTATGCCGACGACCTCCCAGCTCGTGCGCAAGGGACGCAACGCGCCGAAGAAGAAGCTCGCCACCCCCGGCCTGAAGTCCGGCAAGGGCCGCAAGAAGCAGGTGGCCGCTCCCCAGCGTCGCGGCGTGTGCACCCGCGTGTTCACGACAACGCCGAAGAAGCCGAACTCCGCCCTGCGCAAGGTCTGCCGTGTCCGGCTGACCAACGGGATGGAGGTCACCGCCTACATCCCCGGCGAGGGGCACAACCTGCAGGAGCACTCGGTCGTGCTCGTCCGCGGCGGCCGTGTGAAGGACCTGCCGGGCGTGCGCTACAAGGTCGTGCGCGGCACGCTGGACGCCGCCGGCGTCTCGGACCGCAAGAAGGCCCGCTCGCAGTACGGCGTGAAGGCGAAGTAGGCGATGCCGCGCCGTTCCGCCGCCACCATCCGGCCGATCGAGCCGGATCCCCTGCACCGGTCCAAGCTCGTCCAGCAGGTCATCAACCGCGTGATGCTCGACGGCAAGAAGTCGACCGCCGAGCGCATCGTGTACGACGCGCTGGCGATCCTCTCCGAGCGCACGGGCAAGGACCCGGTCGAGTCGCTCGAGACGTCGATCAAGGCGCTGACCCCGGTCCTCGAGGTCCGCTCCCGCCGCGTCGGCGGCGCGACCTACCAGGTTCCGGTCGAGGTCCCCGCCCGCCGCTCGCGCACGCTCGCGGTCCGCTGGCTCGTCGAGTTCGCCCGCAACCGGCGCGAGAAGTCGATGGCCCAGCGCCTCGCGAACGAGCTCCTCGACGCCCAGTCCCAGCAGGGCGGCGCGTACAAGCGGAAGGACGACATCTTCCGCATGGCGCAGGCGAACAAGGCCTTCGCGCACTACCGCTGGTAGCTGGACGCGTTCTCGCCGCCGCTGCCGGCGTCCTCGGGGTGGGTCTGTGCTGGCGCACTATCCCCACCCCTGCGTCCTTGGCAGCGACGACGATCGACGCGCCCATCTACCAGCGGATGGTTAGGGTCCGATCTCATGACTGGAAGCTGGTCGCCGTTCGGCCGCACGAACCTGCCGGAACCCGCCCCGCCGGCCGCTCCCGCCCCGGCGGCGCCGACCGCCGCCGCCCTGCCGCGCGAGCCCGCCCGGCGGCTCGCGGTCCTCACCTGCATGGACTCGCGCGTCGACCCCATCCGCGAGCTCGGCCTCGCGCGCGGCGACGCGATGATCCTGCGCAACGCGGGCGCGCAGGTGTCCGACGACGTGGAGCGCTCGCTGCGGCTCGCCGAGAAGCTCGGCGTGCGCGAGGTCTGGCTGATGGCGCACTCGGACTGCGCCGCGCACGGCTCCAGCGACGACGCTGCGCTCGCCGAGCTGCGCCGCGGCGCGGCCCGCCTGCGCAAGGCGCTGCCGTCCGTCAGCGTGCAGCTGCTGTTCTACGACTTCGCGACCGGCGTCTCCGCGCCGGCCGAGCCACCAGGATGAGCGCCGCGCCGACCAGCGCCGCGCAGCCCCCGGCGATCTCGAGGTAGAGGCCGGCGCGCGGCTCGGCCTCCGCCGCGTCGTACGTGCGCCCGATCAGCCCGGTCTCGTGCACGTCGGGCAGGTCGACGAGCAGCGCGATCGCCAGCGCGCCCGCCGCCAGCGCGAGCACCGCGACCGCCGCCGGGCGCGACCCGCCGAGCACCGCGCCGAACGCCATCACGACGATCCCGATCGCGATCACGACCAGCGCGTAGCCGTGATGACCGCCGGCCGAGAACGACCCGCCGTCGGGCACGGCCGTCACGACCCGGACGTCGTACAACGTCGAGAACTCGGCCGCCACGAGCAGCCCGGCACCCGCCAGCGGGAGCCCGAGCAGGACCGGTCGGAGAGGAGATCGCACGTCGCGGAACCCTAGTCGGACGCTGCTACCATGAGGCATCGCCGCGGGGCGCTGCATGTCTGTGCGCAGGCTCCGTCGGGGCCCCGACCCTCTTATGGAGACACTCGAGACATAGCCCTGTCCTTCGGGCCGTCCTCCATGTGATGTCACGGGCCTGCAGGGCCCGTTTTTTTCGCCCCGAGTAGGGCAAGTACGCCAGCAGACAGAGAGAGACCCCTTCCATGCCGCGCAAGTTCACCCTCGATAGGACCCGGAACATCGGGATCATGGCCCACATCGACGCGGGCAA
>DATHJG010000026.1:0-3554 GCA_035489875.1 Solirubrobacteraceae bacterium
GTTCGTCGTGCCGAACCCCGCGCAGCAGCCCAGCGCGGCGCAGGTCCGGACGCTCACCGAGACCGTCGGCAACCTCGGCGTGTCCGCGGTGTTCGTGGAGCCGAACCTGGCGCAGCGGGCCAGCGTGCTCCAGCAGGTCGCGGCCGACCACGGCGTCGGCGTGTGCAAGCTCTACGGCGACGCGTTCGACGCCGAGGTCCACACGTACGAGGCGATGATGCGGAGCAACGCCGACGAGCTGCTCCGCTGCCTGGGAGGCGGGACGTGAGGCGGCTACTCGCCACCGCGGCGGCGCTGCTGGCGCTCGGCGCCGCGCCGGCCGCGGCCGGGCAGCGCACGGTGATCGCCGACGGCCACGTCGACCTCGGGCCGCGCTTCGCCGGCGGGACGTGGACGATCCAGATCCGCGACGACACGGTCGAGCCGCCGACGTGGCGCGAGCTGCCCGACGTCGTCCTGCAGGCGGTCGGCGCCGCGCGGACGGAGGTGCCCGACGACCGGGCGTTCGCGTTCCTCGGCAAGCCCGGCGCCCCCGTCTGGCTGCTGCCGCAGGTCGAGCAGACCGGGGTGCTCTGGCCCGGGTGGAACACGCAGCACGAGAGCGTCGTCGACGAGATCGCCCGCGAGGTCACCTGGCGGCTGCACGGCGTGCGCGGACCGGGCCGGTTCGCGCTGTTCTCCACCCAGGACTTCGGCGCGCCCGCGCTGCTGTTCTCCAGCGCGCGGCCGTTCCCGCAGGAGATCGGCATCGACGCCGACTCCCACGTCCACGCCAACTGGGCGTTCTCGGCGCCCGGCACGTACCTGCTCGACGTCGAGCTGGCGGCGACGACGCGCTCCGCGGGGGACGTCAACGCGCGCGAGACGCTGCGGATCTTTGTCGGCGACAACCGGCCCGAGCGCGCGTTCGAGGTCGCGGCGGCGACGCCGCCGAGCACGGCGGACGACGGCGGCAGAGCGTGGCCGATCGTCGCGCTCGCCGGCGTGCTCGTCCTCGCCGTCGGGGGCGGCGTGATCGTCGCGCGGCGGCGGCGCCGGGAGCCGGAGCCGTCGCGATGAGCGAGGTCGCGCTCGAGATCGAGGGGCTGTCGGTCGTGCTCGGCGGCCGGCGCGCGCTCGACGACGTGTCGCTGCGCGTGCGCGGCGGCGAGCTCGTCGGGCTGATCGGGCCGAACGGCGCCGGCAAGACCACGCTGCTGCGCGCGGCGCTCGGGCTGCTCCCGCCCGCCGCCGGGCGGATCGCTGTCGCCGGGGCGCTCGGGTACGTCCCGCAGCGCCACGACTTCGCGTGGGACTTCCCCGTCTCGGTCGCGGAGGCGGTGCTCGCCGCCCGCGTCCGCCAGATCGGCTGGCTGCGCGGCCCGCGCGCGGCCGATCGCGCGGCGGTCGACGCCGCGCTCGAGCGCGTCGCGATGAGCACGCTCCGCGACCGTCCGGTCGGCGAGCTCTCCGGCGGCCAGCGCCAGCGCGTGCTCGTGGCGCGCGCGCTCGCGCGCGAGACCGCCGCACTGCTGCTCGACGAGCCGTTCACCGGCCTCGACGCGCCGACGCAGGAGCACCTCGCCGAGCTGATCGCCGCGCTCCGGGACGAGGGCCGCGCGATCCTGATGACCACGCACGACGTCGCCGCGGCCGCCGCGACGTGCGACCGGCTCTGCCTGCTCAACCGGACCGTCGTCGCCGACGGCCCGCCGGACGAGCTGCGGGACCCCGCCGTGTGGCTGCGCGCGTTCGGCGTCGAGCCGGGCGCCGCGATCGCCGGCATCGCGGGAGCGCCGTCATGATCGCCGCGCTCGACTTCCTGACCGGCCCGTGGGAGCACGCGTTCTTGCAGCGGGCGTTCGTGGTCGCCGCGATCTGCGGTGTGGTGTGCGGCGCCATCGGCTGCCACGTCGTGCTGCGCGGCATGGCGTTCATCGGCGATGCGGTCGCGCACGCCGTCTTCCCGGGCGTCGCGCTGGCGTTCGTGCTGCAGGCCGACCTCGTGCTCGGCGGCGGCGTCGCGGGCCTGATCACCGCGCTCGCCATCGCCGTCTTCGCGCAGAACCGGCGGCTGCGGGAGGACACGGTGATCGGCGTCTTCTTCGCCGCGTCGTTCGGCGCCGGCATCGTCCTGCTCAGCACGACGTCCGCGTACAGCGGCTCGCTCGAGTCGTTCCTGTTCGGCTCGATCCTCGGCATCAGCGACGGCGACGTCCGGCTGGTCGCGATCGTCGGCGCGCTGCTGCTGCTGGCGCTGCTGGCGATCAACAAGGAGCTGGTCGCGGTCTCGCTGGATCGCGAGACGGCCCGCGCCGCCGGCCTGCCGGTCGCCGCGCTCGACCTCGCGCTGTACGCGCTCGTGACGATCGCGATCGTGATCTCGCTGCAGACGGTCGGCAACATCCTCGTGCTCGCGCTGCTCGTCACGCCGGCGGCCTGCGCACGGCTGTTGACCGATCGGCTCTCGACGATGCTCGTGCTCGCTCCGGCGATCGGGGCGAGCTGCTCGCTCGCGGGCCTCTACCTCTCCTACCACCTCGACCTGGCCGCCGGCGGGCTGATCGTGCTGGTGATGACGGCCGTCTTCTTCGCCTGCTTCGTCGCCGCGCCGCGGCACGGGCTGCTCGCCCGCTACCGGACCTCCTCCGACCCGAAGGGAACCCCATGACCCGACTCGCCTTCGTGCTCGCCGCCGTGCTGCTCGCCGCCGTCACCGCTCCCGCATCGGCCGCCGACCTGCCGCTCTCCGAGCGCCACGTCATGTCGGTCGGGCACGCCGACGTCATCAACGTGCGACCCGAGGACGGGCGGCTGCTCGTCGACGTCACGGACGACTCAGGCGACGAGCCGGTGCAGCGCCGGCCGGGCGACGTGCTGCTGCACGCCAAGCCCGAGTCCCAACTCACGGTCCCGGACGACCCCGCATACGCGTTCCTCGGCGCGCCGGACGATCCCGTGTGGATCATGCCGGAGGTCCAGGACAACGGCCTCCTCTGGCCCGGCTGGAACACGATGGCCGTCTCGGCCACCGAGTTCCCGGACGCGATGCTGACCATGCGGCTGCTGGACCTGCGCGGTCCGGACGAGCTCAGCGTGTTCACCTCGGGCCCGATGGGCGAGCCGAACATCATCTTCGACACGGGCCACCCGCTGCCGCAGGCCGCGCCGATCTTCAACCGCTCGCACACGCACGTGAACTGGGCGTTCGAGGCCGAGGGCGTCTATCGCATGACGGTCGAGGTGCTCGGCGTGCGTGCGGACGGCCAGACGGTGAGCACCGGCCCGATCACGTACACCTGGTTCGTCGGCGACCTGGCGGACCTCCCGCCGGACGTGCCCCCGCCCGGGCCCGACGCGCCGCCCGGGCCCGAGGCTCCGCCAGTGACGGACGGGGCGCCGCCGCCACCGACACCGTCCGGGACCGGGACGGGCCCGGAGCCGGTCGCGCTGCGCGCCCGCGTGAGCGGGAGCCGGCTGCGGCTCGGGGCGGTCCGGCGCGCGGGCGCGCTGCGGCTGCGCTGCCGGCTCGACGGCGCGGGCACGTGCGCCGCGCGCGCCTCGATCGCCGCCGC
>DATHJG010000027.1:0-8416 GCA_035489875.1 Solirubrobacteraceae bacterium
CCTCCTTCGCGCGCGCGACCATCTCCTCGAGCAGCTTCAGGCCCTGGTCGAGCGTGCGGTTGAACGCCTCCTCCTCGGTGCGGACCCACAGCTGGACCGTGTCCGCGTGCTCGGTCAGCGCCGGATACGCGCCGCCCATCAGCTCGCGCACGCGGTCGGCGAAGCGCGGCAGGAAGCCGGGCTCGACGCCGAGCTGGCGGCCCTGCACGATCGCGCGCCGCATCACCCGCCGCAGGACGTACCCGCGGTCCTCGTTGGAGGGCACGACGCCGTCGCCGACGAGGAACGTCATCCCGCGCGTGTGGTCGGCGAGGATGCGCAGCGCGCGGTCGACCGCCGGCGCCTCGCCGTACGTGCGCCCCGACAGCTCCTCGCCGAGCTGGATCAGCGGCAGGAACTGATCGGTCTCGAAGATCGACGGCGTGTTCTGCTGGATCAGCGCCATCCGGTTGAGGCCCATGCCGGTGTCGATGTTCTTCTTGGGCAGCGGCGTGAGCGTGTTGAGCGGATCCTGGTTGAACTGCATGAACACGAGGTTCCAGTATTCGAGGAAGCGCTCGTTCTCGCCGCCCGGCAGGTCGTCGGGCTTGCCCCATTCGACGCCGCGATCGAGGTACAGCTCAGAGCACGGCCCGCAGGGCCCGAGCGGTCCGGCCTGCCAGAAGTTCTCCGAGCGCGAGCACGGGACGATCCGCTCGCGTGGCACCCCGACCGACAGCCACGCCTCGATCGCCTCCTCGTCGGGGCCGAGCCCGAGCTCCTCGTCGCCCTCGAACACCGTGATCCAGATCTGCTCGGGGTTGAACCCGAAGCCCTCCAGCGACAGCTCCCACGCGAACTCGACGGCGCCCTGCTTGAAGTAGTCGCCCATCGAGAAGTTGCCGAGCATCTCGAAGAACGTGAGGTGGCGCGTGGTCGTGCCGACGACCTCGATGTCCGGCGTGCGGAAGCACTTCTGGCAGCTCGTGAGGCGGTGGTGCGGCGGGGTCTCCTGCCCCTGGAAGTACGCCTTGAGCGGGTGCATGCCCGCGGTGGTGAGCAGCACCGAGGGGTCGTAGCTGGCGGGGATCAGCGACGCCGAGGGCAGGCGCTTGTGGTCGCGCTCGGCGAAGAAGGAGAGGAAGCGCTCGCGGATCTCGTCGGACGTCATGTGGCCAGCGAGTCTAGACTCGCCCGCCCGTGCCCGTCCCACGCGTCACGTCGACCCGCGTGGTCTACGAGAACCACTGGATGCGCCTGCACGAGGACCGGCTGGAGCGTCCCGACGGCTCGCCCGGCCTGTACGCGTGGGTGGAGAAACCGCCGGGCGCGCTGATCGTTCCGCTCGACGACGATCACGTGTGGCTCGTCGAGCAGTACCGCCACCCCGTGGGGCGTCGCTTCTGGGAGTTCCCGCAGGGCGCCTGGGAGGCCGCGCCCGACGCGCCCGCCGAGGAGCTGGCGCGCGGCGAGCTGGCCGAGGAGACCGGGTTGCGGGCGCGCGAGATGGAGCGGCTCGGCACGCTCTACTACGCCTACGGGCTGCTCGACCAGCGCTTCGACGTGTGGCTCGCGACCGGACTCGAACCAGGCCCGCCCGCGCCGGAGCCGACCGAGCAGGACCTGCGCTGCGCGCGCTTCCCGACCGCGGAGCTCGAGGCGATGATCCGGCGCGGGGAGATCCCCGACGCGGCGACCATCGCCGCGTGGCACCTGGTCAGCCGGCGATGACGCCGTGGCCGACGATCACGTCGCCGCGCATCAGGCAGGCGACCTGGCCGGGCGCCGCGCCGTCGACCGGCTCGGCGAGGTGGAGGGCCAGCCCGCCGTCCTCGCCGATCGCGACGCGGCACGGCAGCGGGACCGTGCGGTAGCGGAGCTTGACGCGGTCGACGTCGGCGCTCGGGCGGTGCAGGACCGCGTCGCGCACGGCCACCTCGGTCGTCGCCAGCTCCGCGCGAGTGCCGACCGTGACCGTGTTGGCGTCGCGGTCCTTGGCGAGCACGTAGAGCGGCTCCTCCCCCGCGACGCCGAGCCCCTTGCGCTGTCCGATCGTGAACAGGTGCTGGCCGCGGTGGCGGCCGAGCGTCCGGCCGGCGCGGTCGAGGATCGCGCCGGGGCGCTCGCGCATGCCGCCGTGGCGGGCGAGGAACGCGCTCTTGCCGGTGCCGGCGAGGAAGCACAGGTCCTGCGACTCGCGCTTGTCGGCCACCGGCAGCCCGGCCTCGCGCGCGAGCTCGCGCACCTGCGGCTTGCGCAGCGCGCCGAGCGGGAACCGCAGGCGCGCGAGCGATGACGGCGCCAGCGCGGCGAGCATGTAGCTCTGGTCCTTCGCGGGGTCGGCGGCCGCGCGCAGGAGGCCGTCGGGCGTGACGCGCGCGTAGTGGCCGGTCGCGAGGTCGGCGGCGCCAAGGCGGTCGGCGAACGCGAGCATCGCGTCGAGCCGCACGTCGCCGTTGCAGCGCACGCACGGGTTCGGGGTCAGGCCGGCGGCGTGGTCGGCGAGGAAGGGGGCGACGACGCCGGCGGCGAAGGCGGCGCGCAGGTCGAGCGTGAAGTGCGGCATGCCCATCCGGTGCGCGACCGAGCGCGCGAGCCGCACGGCGTGCGCGGAGCAGCACGACGCCTCGGCGTCGTTGGCGGGATCGCGCCACAGCTCGAGCGTCACGGCCACCGCCTCCCGCCCGGACCGCTGGACGAGCAGCGCGGCGACGGCCGAGTCGACGCCGCCGCTCATGGCCACGAGCGTGCGCGAGGGGTCGAGCGTCGCGGTCGCGGGCGACGAGCGGTTGTCGCGACCGTTCTCGGCCGCGCCGAGGCCGGCGCCCGCCGCCAGCGCGGCGCCGAGCGCGACGTGCAGCGCGTCGGCGGCCAGCTCCGCCGCGTGCAGCTTCCCGGGCGACAGGCCGCCCAGTTCCGCCGCCACTTCGCCCGCGCCGATCCGCGCGGCGTCGAGCACGCGCGCGCCGCGCAGCAGATCGACCGCCGCCGAGCCCGACGCCACGGCGGCGCCGCACCCGGATGCCTCGAAGCCGGCGTCGACGACGCGGTCGCCGTCGATCGCGAGGTCGATCCGCACGAGGTCGCCGCACGGGGCACCGCCGGCGCTGCCGGAGAACGATGCCGGGGGCACGTGCGCGCGCCCCCGCGGGTACTCGAGATGGTCTGCGAATGCCTCGGCGTCCACCCGCCGAGTGTAGGCGTCGCTACGAGTTGCGCAGCGCGTCAGTGACGGCCTGGTCGATCGTGACGCGATCGACGTAGCCGACGAGCGTCTCGACCTTCATCTTGCGATCGACCACCACGATGGTGGGCGACTGCTCGACGTCCGCGCCACGGGTGATCTGGCCGTAGGCCGCGATCTTCTTCAGGTTCGTCGCGTGCGCGAGCACCTTGCCGTCGTGGCGGTCGATCTTGGCGAGCGCCTTGCGGACGGCCTTGTCGTCGGCGGACTTCGGGGACCAGAACAGCAGCACGACGACCTTGTGATCGCCGATCGCCTCGAGCACCCGCAGCGGCAGCCCGCCCGCGGCGGCCGCCTTCGGGGTCAGCGTGCCCGGCTTGGCGCCCGGCGCGGCCGGATCGTCCGCCGTCGCGGGCGCCGTCCCCGTGCCCGTCGCGTTCGCCGCCGATCCCGCGTCCGCGGCGGTCTCCGTCCCGTCGGCAAGGCGCTCGACCCGTGCGTCGGTCGCGGCCGTCGCGTCGTTGGCCTGCTCGACCGCCTTGCCCGCGAGGCTTTGCGACTTCTCGCCGCCGGCCGCGACCGGCGGCGTGCTCGCCGTGGGCGCCGGAGCGTCGACCGCCGGCGTGCCGGCGTCGGTGGAGGGCCGCAGGAACAGCATCCAGGCGGCCATGAAGGCCACGGCGCAGACGAGGAGGATCCGGATGGGCGGGGAGATCTGAGACATTCCTCTCCCGTTGTCGGCAGCAGGCCGCTCCGGCCTTAGCCGGAATCGAGCGGCTGGGGTGTGGACCTGATCAGCCGCGCGGAGGCGCCGTCACCTTGATGCCCAGCTCGGTGAGCTGGGCGCCGTCGACGGGCGCAGGCGCGCCGGTCAGCGGGTCCGATCCGCTCGCGGTCTTCGGGAACGCGATCACGTCGCGGATCGAGTCGCGGCCGGCCAGCAGCGCGACGACGCGGTCGAGCCCGAGCGCCAGCCCGCCGTGCGGCGGGGCGCCGAAGCGGAGCGCGTCGAGCAGGAAGCCGAAGCGCGCCTCGGCCTCCTCCTCGGAGATGCCGAGCGCGGAGAAGACCTGCTGCTGGACCTCGGGGCGGTTGATGCGGATCGACCCGCCGCCGATCTCCACGCCGTCGACCACGATGTCGTACCCGCGCGAGCGCAGCGCGCCCGGGTCGGCGAAGTCGCCGGTCGGCGCCGTGAACGGGTGGTGCATCGCGTCCCAGCGCCCCTCCCCGTCGTTGAACTCGAACATCGGGAAGTCGACGACCCAGAGCACGTCGTGGCGCCCCTCGGGCACGAGGCCGAAGCGGCGCGCAAGCTCCAGCCGCAGCTCGCCCAGCGCGGTTGCCGCGATCTGGGGCTTGTCCGCCACGAGCAGCAGCAGGTCGCCGGGGCGGCCACCGAGCTTGCGCGTGACCGCGTGGCGCTGCTCGTCGGTCAGGAACTTGGCGGTCGGCGAGCGCCACGCGCCGTCCTCCTGCACGAACGCCCACACCAGCCCGCCGGCGCCGTAGCGCTTGACGTGCTCGGTCAGCGCGTCGAGCTCCGAGCGCGGCACCTCGCGCGCGCCCGCGTTCAACCCGCGGACCACGCCGCCGGACGCGAGCACGCCGGCGAACACCTTGAACTCCGTGCCGGCCAGCTCCTCGCCGAGGTCGACCAGCTCCAGGCCGAACCGCGTGTCGGGTTTGTCCGACCCGTATCGCAGCATCGCCTCGTCGTACGGCAGCCGCGGCCACGGCGGCGGCGCGGTCACCGGGAAGCCGGCCTCCTCGAACACGCGCGCCATCAGCCCCTCGATCACCTCGATCACGTCGTCCTCGTCCACGAACGACATCTCGAGGTCGAGCTGCGTGAACTCCGGCTGGCGGTCGGCGCGCAGGTCCTCGTCGCGGAAGCAGCGGGCGATCTGGTAGTAGCGCTCGTAGCCGGCCATCATCAGGAGCTGCTTGAAGAGCTGCGGCGACTGCGGCAGCGCGTAGAAGTCACCCGGGCTCAAGCGGCTGGGCACGAGGAAGTCGCGCGCGCCCTCGGGCGTGGAGCGCGTCAGCAGCGGCGTCTCGACGTCGACGAAGTCGTGCGCGTTCAGGTAGTCGCGCATCGAGCGCGTGACCGTGTGGCGCAGCAGCATCGCCTCGCGCATCCCGTCGCGGCGGAGGTCGAGCATGCGCTGGCGCAGGCGCAGGGTCTCGTCGACCGGGCCGTCCTCGTCGACCGGGAACGGCGGCGTCTCGGACTCGGCGAGCTGCTCGACCGCGGCGACGTCGATCTCGATCTCGCCGGTCGGCAGGTTCGGGTTGACGTTGCCCTCCTCGCGCCGGACGACCTGCCCGGCGGCGGAGATCACGTGCTCGGAGCGCAGCCGCTCGGCGATCGCGTGCGCCGCGGCGGCCGTCTCGGGGTGGAAGACGAGCTGGACGAGCCCGGTGCGGTCGCGCAGGTCGATGAAGATCAGCCCGCCGTGGTCGCGTCGGCGGTGCACCCAGCCGGCGACCCGCACGGTCTCCCCGACACGCCCGGCGTCGAGCTCCCCGCACCACGCGTCGCGGTAGGCGTTCGCCCGCGGCGGCCTCACAGCCTGTCCGCTCCGCATGGCCGCGGCACTGCGGCCGCCGCTGTCGAACCCGCGCGCGTCATAGCGCGGGGCGTGTGATGTGGTGCATGACCGTGTCGGGCTCCACTGTCTGCTGCTCTCCCGTCTCCATGTCCTTCAACGAGGTCCCCTCGTCGCCGAGGATGGCAACGTACCTGGCGCCTGCGCGATCCGCCTGCTTGAGCTGGCCCTTGAGCGTGCGGCCCGCGAGTTCGAGTCTCGCCGCCAGCCCGGCGCGGCGGACGTCGGCGGCCAGCCGGAATGCCGCGCCGCGCAGCTCGGGCTTGGCGTACGCGACGAACAGGTCGAGCGGCGGAGCGGCAGCGGGCAGCTCGGCGCCGGTCATCAGGATCCGCTCCACCCCGCTCGCCCAGCCGATGCCGGGCGTGTGCGGGCCGCCGATCTGCTCGATCAGCCCGTCGTAGCGCCCGCCGCCGCCGACGCCCGACTGCGCGCCCAGCGCGTCCGAGGTGAACTCGAACACGGTGCGCGTGTAGTAGTCGAGCCCGCGCACCAGCGTGTCGTCGACCTCGTAGACCTGGTCGACGCCGTCGAGCAGCTCCTTCACCGCCTCGAAGTGCGCCCGGTCGTCCTCGTCGAGGCGCTCCAGCAGGCGCGGCGCGCCCGCCATCACGCGCTGCGTCCGCGCGTCGTCGGAGTCGAATGCGCGCAGCGGGTTGAGGTCCATGCGCGCGACGACCTCCGGCGCCAGCTCGCCCTCGTGCGCGCGCAGGTACTCCTGCAGCTCGGCGCGGTACGCGCGCCGCGTCTCCGGCGTGCCGAGCGAGCCGATCCGCAGCCGCACACCGCGGCTGCCGACCACCTCGAGCAGCTCGGCGAGCAGCAGGATCGACTCGGCGTCGACGGCGGGGTCGTCGGACCCGATCGCCTCCGCGCCGATCTGCCAGAACTGGCGGAAGCGGCCCTTCTGCGGGCGCTCGCGGCGGAAGAAGCTCGACTGGTACCAGAGCTTCACCGGCTGCGGCAGCTTGTGCATGCCGTGCTCGAGGTAGGCGCGGCAGACCGGCGCGGTCCCCTCGGGACGCAGCGTGATGCTCTGCCCGTCTCCGCCCTCGAGCGTGTACATCTCCTTCTGCACGACGTCGGTCGACTCGCCGACGCCGCGGGCGAACAGCTCGGTCGCCTCGAACGTGGGGGTCTCGATCCGCGCGTAGCCGGCGCGCTCGAGGATCCGGCGGGCCTGGACCTCCAGCGCCTCGCGCGCGGCCGCCTGCTCGCCCAGCACGTCGGACGTGCCGCGCGGGGCCTGGATCCGGTCGCTCACGCGAGCTGGGCCAGGAACGGGTTGGTCGCGCGCTCGCGGCCGATCGTCGTGTTGCCCATGTGGCCGGGGTACACGGCGGTCTCGCCGGGCAGCGTCTCGACGAGCGTCGCGAGCGATCGCATCAGCGTCGCGTGGTCGCCGCCGGGGAGGTCGGTGCGGCCGACCGAGCCCTCGAACAGCACGTCGCCGGAGAAGATCGCCTGCTCGGCGGGGATCGAGTAGGTGACGTGGCCGGGCGAGTGGCCCGGGGTGAAGAGGACGTCGATCGCGAAGCCCGCGAGCTCGAGCTGCTCCCCGCCCGCGAGCGTGTGGTCGGCGTCGTAGGACTCGTAGGGGCCGAAGCCGGGCCAGGGCACGAAGCGCATGATGTCGGCGAGCACCGGCACCTCGATCTCCGGGCACCACACCTCCGCGCCCGTGGCGCGGGCCAGCGGCGCGACGGCGCCGACGTGGTCGAAGTGCGTGTGGGTGAGGAGGATCGCGGCGACGTCCAGGTCCCCGATCGCCTCGATCAGCCGCGGCGCCTCCTCCCCCGGATCGATCACGATCGCCTGGTCGGAGCCGTCGCGGCGGACGATGTGGCAGTTCTCCTGCACCGGCCCGACCGTGCAGGTGCGGACCTCCATCTAGCGCTTGCCCTTCCTCGGCACGCGCGCCGGCAGCGGGCGGCCGGCCTTGCGCATGCGCCGCTCCCAGAACATCCGGTCGACCTTGTAGCCCAGCGGCACGTAGATGAGGAAGGCGGCGACCGAGAGCGCGATCGAGGTCGCGAGGTTCTGGCTCTGCCCCGCGATCCCGCTCACGAACAGCACGAGCAGCATGATCGACGCGAGGCCGGCTCGGGTCGCGGCGCCGGACCACGTGGGCTCCTGGTAGCGGCGCTCCTCGCGGGCGTTCGGGGACGTGCTCTTGCGCCGCTCCTGGTCGGTCGGCTTGCGGCCCGTCCGGCCGCGCGCCTCGACGTTGCCGGCGGCGTTTCCGCGATGCTTGGTCCGGCGCTTGCGCTTGGTCTGGGCCATGGCCTCAGACGTTAGCGCCCGAGCAGGGCTTCGATGGCCCCCGGCATGCGCAACTCGACGTCCGCCGGCCAGCCGGCCAGCGCGGCCTCGGGCGCGGGCGCGACCAGCTCGGCGCGCTCGACGGCGTGGTGGCGCCGGACCGCGTCCAGGACGTCGGTCGCGGTGACCGCGCGATGGTCCTCGATGTTGGTCGAGACCTGGATGACGTCGCGCGTGGCGAGGTGGAGCCCCAGCGCCCGGACGCCGGGCAGCCCGTGCTCCCCGTTCTCGCGGATCGCGGCGGCGACGGCGCGGGCCTGGTCGAGCGTCGCGGGCGCCGCGAGCTCGAGGTTGAACGCGATCAGCGGCGGGCGGGCGG
>DATHJG010000028.1:0-3046 GCA_035489875.1 Solirubrobacteraceae bacterium
CGCGCTCGCCCGCGTGCCGCAGGTCGACGCCGATGCGGTGATCGCCGGCATCGAGGATCCCGTGACCGAGGCCGCCTACCAGGCCGACCGCGCGCTCGTGCGCACTGCCGCGGGGAGCCCGACGGAGTTCCAGGGGAAGACCGCGAACAGCGATGGCGCCGTGCGCTACACCGCGCCGTCGCTGCTGTTCGAGCACCGCGACGGGCGCCGGCTCGAAGCCGGCGGGTTCCAGCCTGTCGAGGCGTACGACGTCGTGATCGCCAACCTCGATCCGGCGCTCGAGCGCCGGCCGCCCGGGGAGGACGTGCTCGAGATCCTGCGCGCGTTCCCGTACGCGCTCACTACGCGCGAGGTCGCGGCCGTGATGGCGCCGCACCTGACGGCGCCCGACGACGCGAAGGCCGAGGAGGCGCTGATCGAGGGCGCCGCCTCCGGCGCGATCCGGCGCGAGACGATCGGCGGGGGAGAGCTGTGGCACCTGGCCTGATCGGGTTCCCGCGCACGATCGACGAGAAGGCCGCGCGGGTCGTCGCCGGCGTCGTCGCGGTGACGGCGCTCGTCGCACTGCTCGTCCCGGCGCACTGGCTCGTGATCCCGCTCGCCTACGGGTTCTGGGCCCGCGTGCTGACCGGTCCGCGACTCTCGCCGCTCGGCGCGCTCGCCAGCCGCGTGATCGCGCCGCGGCTCGGCGCGCCCAAGACCGTGTCGGGCCCGCCCAAGCGGTTCGCCCAGGCGATGGGCGCGGCGATGACGACCGCGGCGGTCGTCGCGCTGGTGCTCGGCGCGCCCGGCGTCGTCGAGGTCCTGCTCGTGCTGCTGGTGATCGCGTCCGGGCTGGAGTCGGTGCTGGCGTTCTGTGTCGGGTGCCAGATCTTCGGCCTGCTCATGCGCGCCGGTGTGATTCCCGACGAGATCTGCTCCGAGTGCGGCGACATCTGGGCTCGTCGCTCGGCCGCCTGACCTGTCGCGCAACCGGGCGGTTCGCGGAACCCCACCGCGATCCGCCTCGGCGGCGGCTGCCGGCGACCTCGTGGGAGACCCCCTTGCGGTCGACTCCCTGTGACGCGACTGTTACCTGCGGTCGCCTGGCACGATGCGCCGCGCATGCCGTCCGCCCGCAAGCCAGTCGAGCGCCTGTCCGCCGCGCAGGTCCGTCGGATCGCGCTCGCCGCGCAGGGCTTCGCCGACCCGCGGGCGGGTGGGGACGGTCTCCCGCCGAACGGGCGGGCGGTGCGGCGGCTGTTCGACCGCGTCGGCGTCGTGCAGATCGACTCCGTCAACGTGCTCCAGCGCGCGCACTACCTGCCGCTGTTCAGCCGCGCCGGCGCGTACGACACCGCGCTGCTCGACCGCGCCGCGCACTACGCGCCGCGGCGGCTGTTCGAATACTGGGGCCACGAGGCGTCGCTCATCCCCGTCGCGCTGCAGCCGGCGCTGCGCTGGCGCATGGAGCGGGCGGCCCACGACGCGTGGGGCGGGATGCGGCGGATCCAGCGCGAGCGGCCGGACCTCGTCGCCCAGGTGCTCGACGAGGTGCGCGCGAACGGGCCGATCGCGGCGAGCGAGGTGCTCGAGCACGAGCGGCCCAAGCGGACCGGCCCGTGGTGGGACTGGAGCGACGCCAAGCGCGCGTTCGAGTGGCTGTTCTGGAGCGGGCAGATCACGTCGGCGCGCCGGCGCGGGTTCGAGCGCCTGTACGACCTGCCCGAGCGCGTGCTGCCGGCGGACGTGATCGCGACGCCGACGCCGTCGCTCGAGGAGGCGCAGCGCGAGCTGCTGCGGGTCGCCGCGCGCTCGCTCGGCGTGGCGACCGAGTCCGACCTGCGCGACTACTTCCGGCTCCCCGCGGCCGCGGCCAAGCTGCGCGTGCCGGAGCTGGTGGAGGCCGGGGAGCTGTGGCCCGTCGCGGTCGAGGGCTGGCGCGCGCCGGGCTACCTCGATCCTGCCGCGCGGATGCCGCGGCGCGTGCACGCGCGGGCCCTGATCGGCCCGTTCGACTCGCTCGTGTGGGAACGCGCGCGCGCGGAGCGGATCTTCGGCTTCCGCTACCGGATCGAGATCTACGTGCCCGCGCCCAAGCGCGTGCACGGCTATTACGTGCTGCCGTTCCTGCTCGGCGACCGGTTCGTCGCGCGCGTCGACCTCAAGGCCGACCGCCAGGCGGGCGCGCTGCGCGTGCAGGCCGCGCACGCCGAGCCGGACGCGCCGCCGGAGACGGCGAGCGAGCTGCGCGCCGAGCTGGAGACGATGGCCGGCTGGCTCGGGCTGGAGCGGGTCGACGTCGTGCCGCGCGGCGACCTCGCGCCGGCGCTGCGCGCAACGGCGTGAGTCAATTTAAAGGCCCGTCCAAGAAGTGGGCACGCCCGGAGACGGCCGGACGCTCCGCCTGGTCTCGGACGGACCCTTTGCGCGGTAGGCCGCGAACAGCCGGGCGTAGTGCTCCGGCGGCACCCGCGACGGCGTCGCCCCCGCCGCGACGCCCGCTGCGGCCAGCACCCGCTGCGCGCCGCGCCGGCCGCAGCGCCGGGCGAGCCGGTCGGCGACCGTCCTCCCACCGCCGCCGAACACGATGGCGAGGAACGCGTCGTAGTCGCCGAACGCCGCCGGCGAGAGCAGCGGGGTGGCGCGCGGCGCGAGCGTGAGCACCGCCGAGTCGACGGCCGGGACGGGACGGAACGCGCCCGGCGGGATCCTCCGCGCGACGCGCAGCTCGAACCACGGCGCCCAGAGCGCGGCGAAGCGCCCGCTGCTCGGCCGGCCCGCGAGCCGCCGCGCCGTCTCGCGCTGCATCACGAGCGCGGCCCGGACGAGGCCGTGGGCGTCCGAGAGCAGCCGCCGGACCAGCCGAGTGCCGATCCCGTAGGGCGCGGACGAGACGACGTAGAACGGCTCCGCCGGCAACGGTACGGCGAGCGCGTCGCCGGCGACTACCTCGACGTCGCCCCAGCCGGCGGCGCGCGAGGCCAGCACGTCGACCCAGGCGTGATCGAGCTCGACGGCGACGACCCGCGCTCCGCGTGCCGCGGCGGCGGCGGTCAGGGCGCCG
>DATHJG010000029.1:0-6098 GCA_035489875.1 Solirubrobacteraceae bacterium
TTCGCGCTCACGCTGCGCACCGCGCGCTCGCCCGCGGACCCGCCGCGCGGCGAGCGCGACCGCGTCAGCGCTTGAGGTAGGCCGCGGCGAGCGCGACCGCGTCAGCGCCTGAGGTAGACCCGCGCCCGCACGGGGTTGGGACTCGCCGGGAACGGCGAGGCCGGCTCGATCGCGGTCAAGCCGAAGCGCGGGTCGTTGGAGACGTACTAAAGCCACTCCTCCGAGCGCAGCCGCACCAGCCGCGTCCACGGCGCGCTCCAGCGCCCGATCGAGTAGATCGTCGGCACCACGAGCGCGAGCCGCTGCCCCGGCCGCATCGCGTCGAGCAGCGGCTGCAGGTCGCGCGGCGCCGACGTCGCCTCCAGCCGCTCCACCCCGTCGCGCCAGTCCGTCACGCCGGTGTCGCGCACCGGGCCGGTCAGCGTCCCGTAGCGCAGCCCGTCCGGCAGGTAGTACTCGAGCACCGACACCTGCTCGGGCTGCGTGGCGACGACGAGGTCGCCCGGCCGCAGCGATGGGGCGATCGCCTGCGCCACGTCGCGCACGTTGCTCTTCGCCGACGGCGCGCCGTCGACCGCCCACAGGACGGCGACGAGCGCCAGGCCGACCAGCCCCAGCCGCCCCGCATACGCGAAGCCGGCGGCGGCGAGCAGCAGGAACGGTGCGATGCCGGCGGCAAGGTAGCGGTTCGCCCACGCGGGCGACAGCTGGGAGCCGACCCACGCCAGCACGATCGTGAGCAGCGCGATCGCGAGCAGCGAGGCCGTCGCCCGGCGGGGCGCGCCGCGCGTGCGGAGCAGTGCGAGCACGCCGGCGCCGGCGGCGAGGAAGACGGCCAGCTCCGCGACCTCCCCGAGCATCCGCGCCGGCACGGACGCCAGGGCCGCCAGCGACGGCGCCTTGGACCACGGCGCGCCCGTGTGGGCGGCCTGGTAGAGCGCGGTGGGGATCCACGGCGCGTAGAGCACCACGATGCCGCCGTAGGCGAGCAGGCCGGTGCGGAGCAGCCGCGCCCGCTCCTTCTGCCTCGCTTCGCTCGTCACCGCTTCCGCTCGGCGCGCGCGCCACAGCAGGGCGAGCCACGCGATCCCGGTCGCCGCCCCGAAGAACAGCGCCCAGTTGTGCGTGTAGAGCATCGCGGCGAACGCGACGGCGAACCCGATCGCCGGCGCCCGCCTCACCGCGTCGGCGTCCGTCGTGAACGCCTGCAGCCAGCAGGTGAGGCTCACCAGGCCGAGCAGCGCGAGGAGCGCGTACATCCGTCCCTCCTGCGCGTACTGCGTGAGGAACGGATTGACCGCCGCCAGCAGCGCGGCGATCCACGCGGTGCGCCGCCCGAACAGCGTCCAGCCCGCCCAGAACGCGACCGGCACGCACAGGACCGCGAACACGACCGAGAGCCCGTGGACGCTCGCCTCCGAGCTCCCGGCCACGTCCATCCACAGCCTCAGCAGCAGGTAGTAGAGCGGCGGCGACCCGTCCTGGCGCAGCACGCCGGGGATGTCGCCGAGCGGCCGGTCGGAGATCCCGACCGAGAGCCCCTCGTCGATCCAGAAGCCCACGTCGAGCTCGCGCGTGCGCAGCAGGACGGAGACGGCGACCAGCACACCGATCCCCAGCGGCGCGGCGATGCGCGCGCTGCTGACCGCCCGTGCCCGCAGCTCCCACGCCGGCCGGGAGGCATAGGTGGCCATGCGCATCAGGTTAGGGCGTCCCACCGCGGCAGTTGCGGCCCACGAACCAGCGCCGGTTCTTGTTGATCTCGGGGAAGCGCGGATCGTGGCCCAGGGCGGAGAAGTGCCCCGCGAGCACCGTGCCCGGCGGGGAGGCGAAGATCCCGACCTGCCAGGAGTGCACGTGCATCGCCCACGCCACGGCCTGGACCTCGAACGGCGGCGCGTACACCGGCCCGCAGCGCAGCAGCGCCGCGGCGCCGCCCGACTTCGCCACGATCGCCGGCAGCCGGTCGTACAGCTGCGACTCGGCGCGCACGACGTCGAGGTCGTAGCCGAGCTTGTCGACGTCGGCGGCGGCGAACGGCGCGGCCGCCGCGAGCAGCACGGCGGCGAGCGCGCCGGCCCACGCGCGCCCGTAGCGCGCGGCGGCGTCGCGCACGAGGTCCACCCACCCGGCGCCGGCGAGGACGCAGACGAGCGCGGCGGGCAGCGCGACGTAGCGCAGGTTGCCGGCGAAGCCCGCCTGCGTCATCGCGGCGACGGCGACCATCAGCGCCGTCGCGATCGCGCCGAGCAGCAGCCGCAGGCGGTCGCGCTCGAGCCGGGCACGGACGAGCGCGATGACCGCCCCCAGCAGCAGCGGGACCATCAGCACCGAGGCGGAGCGCCGGAACGTCTCCACGAACGGGATGTCGGCGAACGCGGCCGAGTCCGGGTTCGGCTCGCGGGCGCGCGACGCGGCGCGGAAGAAGTCGCCCGAGCCGAGGTACTCCGGTACGAACCACAGCACGAGTGTCAGAAGCCCGCAGCCGACCACGAGCAGCCGCGTCGGCGGATCGGTCCACATCAGCCAGATCCCGTAGAGCAGCAGGAACGGCCACAGCTCCGGCCGCAGCAGCCCGGCGGCGACGCCGAGCAGGAACGCCTGGCGCCGGTGGCCGTCGAGATGGCGCTCGATCGCCCACAGGCACACCCCGACGAGCAGGCCCTCGGAGTTGCCGCGCGCGAAGTTGCGGATGAACTCGTCGGCGAGGACGAGGCCCGCGGCGGCGATCAGGCCGGCGGGCCAGCCCGCGAGCCGCGCCGCCAGCCGGTAGGTGAACGCGAACGCGAGCAGCCCGCCCGCCTGCGCGATCACCAGCCACAGCTCGGGCGCCGCGTCGTCGCCCGCGAGGGCGAACGGCGTGGTGAAGAGGACCGGCAGCGGCTTCCACGACGGGCCGGTGCGCGTGTCGAGGTTCCACTCGGTGATCTCGCGGCCCCAGCTGATCCACGCCCACGGGTCGTACGTCGGCCCGGCGGGCAGCGTGTGGGCGAGCACCGCCAGCAGCAGGCAGCCCAGCACCAGCAGCGCCACGCCGTGCCCGCCGGCCCATGGCCTGGCGCGCGCGGCGCTCACCGCAGCGTGAGCGCGGAGCGCATCCCGGGTGGGAGGTCGTCGGCCGGCTCGATCTCCGCGCGGAGGCCGCCCCACAGCGCGAACGCGCGGTCGAGCGCTGCGAGTGGCACGTCGCACGCGGCGGCGAGGTCGCGCGCGCGGCGCTCGAGCAGCATCTTGTCGCCCGAGAGCAGGATCCGCTTCGCCGCCTGCGTCGTGTCGTCGTCCTCGACGCCGAGCTGGAGCTGGTCGGGCTCGAGGTCGTACAGGCCGGCGGCGCCGAGGGTGGCGAGCAGCTCGAAGCGGGCCGCGCGGCTCATGCCCGGCAGCGCGAGGCGCTCGAACACGCGCGCGAACCGGCGCTGCCGCGACCAGTCCGCCTCGCCGGTGTAGCCGGCGGCCTGTGAGCCCGCGCGGGCGGCCCACTGGCGGTAGGCCGCGATCGCCCGCCCCTGGGCCTCCGGGAGCTCGGGGACCTCGCCGTCGGCGAAGCTCGGGGCCGCGACCGCGATCGCCTCCTGCAGGTCGGGCGCGTCCGGTCCCACCAGGGCGAGCAGGAACGCGAGCCAGCTCGCCTGCTCGCGGTCCGGCTCGGTCGCGACCGCGTCGTAGGGGCCGGGCGGCTCGAGCCGCTCGGCGGCGATCAGCAGCGCGCTCGCGAGCCGCTCGGCGTCGGCGGTCGCGCGCAGGCCGGGGACGAGCGCGTTGCGGTACCCGTCGTCCTCCGCGCGGGCGAGCTTGCGCGTGACGAGCGCACCGGTGCGCGGCGTGGCGGCCCGCCGGGCACGCGGCGTCGCGGAGGCGCGGCGGGTGCCCGCGGGGCGCGGCGGCGCCTTGGCGCGCAGCTCGGCCTCCAGCTCCTTCGAGCAGATCGGGCACTTGGCGGTCATCCGGTTGTGGCGGCAGAACAGCGACGTCATGGCGATTCCCACCCAGACGCTAGCGGGAGGATCCGGCCGCCGCGGGCCGGCGTGAGCGTGACCCCGCGGCGCCGCATCCGCTCGCCCTCCGGGCGGTCGGGGCGGAGCTCGAAGCGGCGCACCACCGCGCGCAGCACCTCGTGCAGCTCCATCGTCGCGAACGCCGCGCCGGCGCAACGGCGGACGCCGCCGCCGAACGGCAGCCACGCGTACGGCTCGGGCGCGCCGTCGAGGAACCGCTCCGGGCGGAAGGCGGTCGGGTCGGGCCACACCTCGGGACGCCGGTGGGCGAGGTACAGGCACGGCGTGACGTGGACGCCGGGCGGCAGCGTCCAGTCGCCGACCGTGAACGGCCGGACCACCTTGCGCGGCGTGATCGAGAGCACGGGCCGGACGCGCAGCACCTCCTTGACAGCGGCGTCGAGGTACTCGTCGCCGTCCTCGCGCAGCCGCGCGACGACGTGCGGATGCCGCGCGAGCCGCTCGCACGCCCACGCGAGCGACCCCGCGGTGGTCTCGTGCCCGGCGGCGAGGAGGGTGACGACCTGGTCGCGCAGCTCGTCCTCGCTTGCGCCGGCGGCGATGAGCTCGTCGATAAGGGGCGGCGGCGCCGCGCTCGTCCCGCCCGCCCCCACCCGCGCGCGCCGCGTGCGGATCTCGGCGCGCAACAGCTCGTCGACGCGCTCCACCGCGCTCGTGAACCCCCGCCACGGCGCCGAGCCGCGCGGCGCGAGCGAGAGCGCGATCAGGCGCGGCACCGACGTCGTCATGTCGAGCGCCGCGCGGATCGCCGCGCGCAGCCGCGGATCGGGGGCGCCGAGCACGACGCGGAGGATCACGTCGAGCGTGAGCTCCTGCATCCGCGGGAGCGTCTGCAGCGGCCGGCCGGGGATCCAGCGCGCCACCTCGGCCTCCGCCAGCGCAGCGACCGTCGCCCGGTGCTCCTCCATGCGCTTCCCGTGGAACGGCGGCAGCACCAGCTTCCGCTGGCGCATGTGGGCTTCCCCGCTCGTGAGCAGGATCGAGCTGGGGCCGGCGAACGGCTCGAGCACCGTCGAGCTCGCACCGCCGCGCAGCGCGTCCTCCGGCGCGGCGTACACGCGCTTCACCGTCTCCGGGTCAGAGACGAGGACCATCGGCGCATCCGCCCACAGCGTCCGCAGCGTGAACGGCTCGCCGTACCGCGCCGCGCTGCGCCGCATCAGGTCGGTCGGCCGCGCGACCCACTCGATCGTCTGCGCGGCGGCGGGCGCCGCAGGCCCGGGAGGAAGCACGCCGCGCAGACTACGCGGGAACCGGAATCGCGCGCCCGCTGTAGAAGCAGTGGTGGTGGGCCGGCCACTAGCAGAGCACGAGCTGGTCGAGCGCGCACGCGCGGGGGATCCCGGCGCCTACGCAGCGCTCGTCCGCGGCCATCAGGAGATCGCGTTCAGGACCGCATACCTCATCACGGGCAACGCCGCCGACGCCGAGGACGCCGCGCAGGAGGGCTTCGTCAAGGCCTACCGCGCGCTCGGCCGCTTCCGTGCGGGCGAGCCGCTGCGGCCGTGGCTGCTGACGATCGTCGCCAACGAGGCGCGCAACCGGCGCCGGTCGGCCGGGCGGCGCGCCGCGCTCGCGCTCCGCGCCGCGGGCGAGGAGCACCCGTCCTGGGAGGCGGCCCCCTCCCCGGAGGCGGCGCTCCTCGCCGGCGAGCGCCGGGCGGCGCTGCTCGCGGCCATGAGCCGGCTGCGCGACGACGACCGGCTCGTGATCGGCTGCCGCTACCTGCTCGAGCTGACGGAGGCGGAGACCGCCGCGGCGCTCGGCATCAAGCCCGGCACGGTGAAGTCGCGCCTGTCGCGGTCGCTCGATCGGCTGCGTGAGGAGCTGGGAGATCCCGATGGCTGACCTGCAGAAAGAGTTGACCGCATTGGCCGTCGAGTGGCCGGCGACGCCGGAGCTTGCCGACGGCGTGCTCACGCGGCTCGAGTCCCCCGCGCGGGCGCCGCGCCGGCGGCGCCTCGCCTGGCGGCCCGCGCTCGCCTACGGCCTCGCCGCGCTCGCCGCCGCCTTCGCGCTCACGATGGTCGCGTCGCCCGACGCGCGGTCGGCGGTGCTGGAGTGGCTCGGCCTGAAGAGCGT
>DATHJG010000030.1:0-4521 GCA_035489875.1 Solirubrobacteraceae bacterium
GGTGGGGGGCGGGGTGCTGCGCCTGTGGGTGTTGCCCGACGACGGTCGGCACCCAAACGCTCGCGGCCCTCAGATACCGCGCGCTGGCAGTGAACTGACCGCGAGCAGGGCAATACGACTGCGCCGCGTGTATATGCCGGAGCGCCGGGGAGCTACCGCCGGGCGTGAGGCTCGGTCAGGCTCGCGGGGTCGTCGCGACGTGCTCCGCGGCGGCGAGCGGGTCGATGTCGAGCAGCCGCGCCCCGGTGTCCGTGGCGAAGCCGGGCGTCGCGCCGGCTCCCGCGGCGTAGAGCGGTAGCGCGCGCGCGAGGCGCCGCAGCGCGTCGCGGCCGCTCTCGAAGCGGGCCGGGGTGGTCGCCGCCAGCACGACGACTTCGGGCTTCAGCGTCGTGACGGCGTCTGTCAGCGTCTCGAGCGGCGTATCGGGGCCGAGGAACGTGATCCGCCAGCCGCGGTCGCGCAACCCGAGGCCGAACGCGATCAAGCCGAGGTCGTGCTGCTCATCGGGCATGCATGCGAGCAGCGCGCGCGGGCCGGCGCCCCGGTCCCAGTTCCGCGCCAGCCCGAGCAGGCGGCCGCGCAGGACCTGGCTGGCGAAGTGCTCCTGCCCGACGGACGCCTCGCCGCGCTCCCAGCGATCGCCCAGCTCCCGCAGGTAGGTCAGGACGACCTCGCGCAACACGACCTCGACGGAGAAGCCGGACAGCAGCCGGTCGAGCGCCGACTGGGCCGCGCTCTCGTCGAACGCGTCGAGCGCGGCGCGCAGCTCGCCGGCGGCGCGTTCCAGGGCCGGCGTCTCGGTGCTCGCAACGGCGGCGCTCTCCTCATCCAGCGTGAGGCGTGCCGCCTCCGCCGCCGACAGCCCGCGCTCGAGGTGCGACCGCATGACGACGACGCGCCGCTCGTCCTGCGGCGAGTACAGGCGGAAGCCGCCGTCCGAGCGCGTCGGGCGCAGCAGGCGGTAGCGGTGCTCCCACGCGCGCAGCAGCTCTGGGCTCACGCCCGAGCGCCGACTGAGCTCGCCGATGCGCACATGGCCGGCCGATTCCACGCCGGAGCACTATACAGACACTAGACAACTTCTTGACAGCTCGCGGTGAACTCTGTACATTCTCTGTACAAACACTCTACAGAGAGGAGCACTGTGAAGAAGCTCGACATCCTCACCGCCGCGCTGGTCCTGATCGGCGGATTGAACTGGGGCCTCGTCGCCATCGCAGAGTTCGACCTCGTCGCAACGCTCGTCGGCCTCGACTTCGGCGAGACGAACGCCGCCAGCCGGGTCGTGTACGGGCTCGTCGGCCTCGCCGCGGCCTACCAACTGACCACCCTCGGCAGCGCTCGGCGGCGCTCGAGCCGCGACACGCGAGTCGCCGCCGCCTAGGCAGCAAGGAGACAGAAGACATGACAAAGCGATTGACATCCACCCTCCTCGCGGCTGGCCTCGCCGTCCCGCTGCTCGCGCTACCGGGCACGAGCGTGGCCACGCCGACAGGTGGGCCAGCCGTCGAGCCGAACATCGTCGAGACCGCAGCCGCCGACCCGCAATTCACGACGCTCGTCTCGCTGGCGAAGCGCGCGGGCCTCGCCGACGACCTGTCCGCGGAGACCAAGCTGACCGTGTTCGCCCCGACCAACGCAGCCTTCAGGAAGGTGCCCGAGGCGACGCTGAGAAAGCTCCGCCGCAACCGCGCCATGCTGCGGCGGGTGCTCCTCTACCACGTGGTCGCCGGCGACGTGAAGGCCGAGCAGGTCGTGCGGCTGCGGGCGGTGCGAACCCTGGCCGGGCCCAAGGTGCGCATCCGCGTCCGCGACGACACCGTCTTCCTGAACCGCCGGGCGAAGGTCGTCAAGACCGATATCTCGGCGAGCAACGGAACGATCCACGTCATCGACCAGGTGCTGCTCCCGCCCGCCCGCTAGCCGGCGCCCCAAGCACCTCCGCTGGAGGGCGGCCGCCCCAAGCCGCCCTCCAGGGCCATCCTCCACCTATGCGCATCTGGGATCTCGAGCCCGCTCTCCTATGCGACCGGCACCTGCTGGGCGAGCACCGGGAGCTCCACGCGATCTGGGCGATCCTGACCGCGGGCAAGCGTGGCTACGCTCGCCACCCCGAGACGCTGCGCTGGAGCGACCGGCTCGCGGCGCTCTACGCGCGCCACGATGCACAGGTCGCCGAGATGTCCCGTCGCGGCTTCCGCCACGCCAGCCCGCTCGATCCCCGACTCGCCACCGGAGCGGCCGAGCAGACCGATCTGATCGACTCCGTGGAGGCGCAGCGCGAGCGCCTCGCGAGCCGCGCCTGCGGCTGCCCATCCGGGTTGATCTGACGGCCCTACAGGCCAGACTCAGTCTGCTTGCGCCTGGACCGAATCTTGACGCGGCCTTGCTGAATAACGGGCGGACCGGGAAGCAGGAATCGACTGAGTCAGCACAGCCGCTTGCGCGACCAACGATCGGCAGTGCTGACCGCCACGCTTCGAGTACTCGGCCCTACCACTTCCCCGGAAGGAACCCAATGAGAATCAATGACACGGTGGCGAACGCCACTCGCGCCGCCCATGACGTCGGTCTTGCTGCCTGGCTTGGCGGCGCGATGTTCGGCAAGTTCGCGCACAACCCGTCCCTGGTGAAGATCTCGAGCCGTCCGGAGCGCGGCAGCGTCAGCAACGCTGCGTGGAACGGTTACAACCCGATCAATGCGCTCGGGCTCGGCACGGCAGCGCTCGGCTGGGCGGCCGCCCGCGCCACCGAGGCGAGCAACGGCAACCTGACCGGCCGCGAACGCGCGCTCTCAACGGCCAAGGACGGCCTGATGGCCTCAGCGGTGCTGACGGGCGTGCTCAACGGCATACAGGGCGCGCGGCTGGCCGGCCAAGCCCCCGACGGCGCCGTCCCGATCGAGACCGGGACCACGCCCGCGCCCGACACCCCCGCGAAGGCCGCCCGCATCCAACGCAGCCTCGCCATCCTCGGCAACCTCAACATCGCCTCGGGTGTGGCGCTCGTCGGTGTCAACGCCGTCCTCGCCCAGACCAACCACAGCCGCCCGTCCACGCGTCGCGCCTTGCGCCGGTTCTCCTCCCCAAACGGTCGTAGCCCGCTGTGGATCGGCTCGGGCATCGTCACCGGTGCGGCGCTCGCGGACCAGCTGCGCCGCCGGCTTGCCTAGTTATGCCGGCCTCTCGAAGGCTTTGAATCCGCTTCTGTTTCCTCCCGCGCTGATCAAGCGGGCGCTCGATGACCTCAACGCGATCGGCGACGCCGCTCGCCGGGTCGACGGTATCGAGCGCGCGCTGCTCAGCCGGCTCGATGGGCTGGCCGCGCAAGTCGAGCGGCTTCGCGCGGAAATGGATCCGCTCAAGCAGTTGTCAGGGGTCCGCTCGCATCTCGAAGCGGTGCGCACGGCTGTCGAACCGGTCGCGCCGAGACTGGACTTGCTGCGCGACGAGCTGCGGCCGATTCAGGAGATGCCGGCCGTGCGCTCACAGCTCGAAGCGGTACACACGTCCGTCGAACCGGTCGCGCCGAGGCTCGCCCTGCTGCGCGACGAGCTGAGGCCGATCCAGGAGATGTCGGCCGTGCGCTCGCACCTCGAGGCGGTTCGTGCTGTGGTTGAGCCGCTCGGCGAGAAGCTCGATCAGCTCCGCGAAGAGATTGAGCCGATCCGGCAACTCGGAGACGTGCGCGCCGGAATCGAGCCGCTCGATGACGACATGCGCCAGGTCCGCGAGTCGATCGACGAGATCGAGCCGCTCGTCAAGGGAATCGGCTCTCTCATCGGCGGCCTTGACGAAAAGCTCGGGCGCATGAGCGGCGATCTTGCGCCCGTCGGCGAACTTGCGGAGAAGATGCCGGGCGTCAAACGACGCTAGGGCATAACTGCTCTCACCCGCCGTCCCACCGGGGCGACGCGCGGTCTACGCCGTCCCGCAACGCAGTCGCTATCGCAATGCGCGCCGGCTTCCGCGGGGGTGGACGGCTGGTGAGCCGGTCCGCGGCTAGGTAGGGCCGGGCCTGTCACCGAGTCCGGCTAGGCGCTGTTCGCCGGCGCGGTGCGGCGCGGCGCCGGCGAAGCGAAGTGTTTGCAGGCTTTTCGGCTCCTCTAACCGCAAACGGAATTGGCGACGACGCTCGTGCGTGACGTCGCGTTGGACGCGCTCGGACGCGCCGAGGGGCGTCCTAGCCAGCCGGGGATCACGAGGCGCGCGCCGCCGGGACGAGGCGCAGCCGCTCTGGGAGCAGCGGCAGGATCGCCCGCTTGCCGTAGGCAGCGCCGCCAGTGACGAGCGCCTTCCGCACGATCGTCGGAGGCACCGACGAAAACCCGTAGCTGCTCGCGGATGTCGTCCGGCAACAGCGCGATGGTGATGAAGTTGACGGTCTGGAGCAGCGGCTGCGCCATCAACGGCACGGGCGGTTCCAAAACGATCTTGCGCGCGCGGTCGCGCGCCCACCGGCTCACGTGGAGGCGGGCCCCGTCGAGCATGTCGCGGCGAGAGCGTTCGAGGTCGTCGAGGG
>DATHJG010000031.1:0-4607 GCA_035489875.1 Solirubrobacteraceae bacterium
CTCTCCGTGCGCCACATCGTGCTCGGGGTGGAGCTGGAGTCGCTGGGCACGTTCGACGCCGCGGGCGAGCCGCCGAGCGAACCGCTGTTCGTCGTCTCGACGCCGCCGCCGCCCGCCGGCTGACGATCACCGGCTCGTACTGGCGCGACACGGCGATCCTCGTCACGGAGGACGACGCCCAGAACGGGCCCGACCACGTCGACGCGCACCGCACGCTGGCGCTCGTGATCAGCCCGTACACGCAGACCGGGAGGGTCGACTCCACCCACTACGACACCGCGTCGATGGTGGCGACGATCGAGAGCCTGCTCGGCATGCCGCCGATGAGCATCACCGACGCGCGGGCCAGCTGGGAGCTGGAGGACGCCGACGCGGCGCCGGAGCTGGCGCTGAACCGCGCGATCTGGAAGTCGATCCGCGGGCACCGGTCGGCGATGCCCGATCCGCGGCACGAGGTGATCATCGGCAGCCGGCCGAACGACGAGAACGAGGAGGCGGAGGAGCAGGCGCTCGACGCGGGCGCGGTTCCCACGCCCGAGCCTGACGGGCGGGGCGGGCGGCCTCGCCGGCCGCCCGCCCCGCGGGCTAGAGTCCGCGCCATGACCGTCCTTCGGAGTCCTTACGCGGACGTCGACGTCCCGCAGGTGTCGCTGACCGAGTACGTCGTCGGGGGTGCGGCCGCGCGGGGCGACAAGCCGGCGCTGGTCGACGGCGCCACCGGCGCCGTCACCACGTACGCAGAGCTCGACGACCAGGTCCGGCGCGCGGCTTCCGGCCTGGCCGCCGAGGGGATCGGCCCCGGCGATGCGGTCGGCCTGCTCGGGCCGAACACGCCCGCGTGGGTGGTCGCGTTCCACGCGGTCGTCTCGCTCGGCGCGCTCGTGACGTCGCTCAACCCGCTGCTCACTCCCCACGAGGTCGCGACGCAACTCGCCGCCGCAGGCGCCGAGACCGTGATCGTGGCCGATGCGCTGCGCGGCGCGCTGGCGGAGGCCGGCCCCGCGCGCGCGTTCGCGCTCGAGTCGCTCCCGACCGGCCGCGGCGACACGGGCCGGGCCGACGTCGACCCCGCCCGCGACCTCGCCGTGCTGCCGTTCTCGAGCGGCACGACCGGCCTGTCGAAGGGCGTCATGCTCACCCACCGCAACCTCGTGGCGAACATGGAGCAGGTCCGGGCGATCCACCGGATCGACGAGCACGACGTGCTCGTCGGGATGCTGCCGTTCTTCCACATCTACGGCCAGACCGTCGTCGTCAACCTCGGGCTCTCGCAGGGCGCGACGATCGTGACGATGCCGCGCTTCGAGATGGGCGCGTTCCTCGACCTGCTCGAGCGCCACCGCGTCACGCGCGCGCACGTGGCGCCACCCGTGGTGCTGGGCCTTGCGAAGGCGCCCGGCGTCGAGGGGCGCGACCTCGCGCTCCGGGTCGTCATCTCCGGCGCGGCGCCGCTCGACGCCGACACCGCCGTCCGCGCATCCGAGCGGCTCGGCGCGCCGGTGCGCCAGGGCTACGGGATGACCGAGGCGAGCCCGGTGACCCACTTCGCCGCCGACGAGGAGCTGCCCGACCTCGACCCGGGCGCGATCGGCCGCCTGATCGGCGGCACCGAGGGCCGGCTCGTCGATCCCGCCACCGGCGAGGACACCGGCGGCGACGGCGAGATCTGGATCCGCGGGCCGCAGGTGATGCGCGGCTACCTCGGGAACGAGGCGGCGACACGGGAGTCGCTGACCGAGGACGGCTGGCTCAAGACCGGCGACGTCGCGCGCTGCGACGACGGCGACATCTGGCGCGTGGTCGACCGCGTCAAGGAGCTGATCAAGTACAAGGGCTACCAGGTGCCGCCCGCCGAGCTCGAGGCGCTCCTGCTCGGCCACCCCGGCGTCGCCGACGCGGCGGTGATCCCGATTCCCGACGAGGCCGGCGGCGAGGCGCCCAAGGCGTGCGTGGTCGCCGCCGGCGACGACCTCGACCCGGACGAGCTGATGGCCTGGGTGGCGGCGCGCGTCGCGCCCTACAAGCGCATCCGCGCGGTCGAGCTCGTCGACGAGATCCCGCGGTCGGCGTCGGGCAAGATCCTGCGCCGGCTGCTGCGCGAGCCGTCCGCCGCTGCGTAGGTCAGGCGCCGAGGCGACCGAGCAGGTCGGACAGCGTCCGCAGCTCGTCCTCGTCGAACCGCTCCGCGAAGCGCTCGCGCACGCCCGCAAGGTGCGTCCGCGACGCGCGACGCAGCACGTCGCGCCCCGCTTCCGTGAGGTGGACGAGGCTGCTGCGCCCGTCGTCGGGCGACGGGACGCGCTCGACCAGCCCGGCCCGCTCGAGCCCGTGCACGAGCCGCGTGACGCCCGAGCGGGTGAGCAGCACCGCGCGCGCCACCTCGACGGGGCGCAGCCGCCGGCCCGGCGCCTGGGCGAGCTGGACGAGCACGTCGTAGTCGCTCAGCGTGAGCCCGTGCTCGCTCGCGAGCTCGGGCTCGAGCGCGCGGGTGACGGACGCGTGGGCGCGCAGGAAGCGCGTCCACGCGTCGAGCTGGCGCTCGGAGAGCTCCCTGCGCACGTGCGTCGCGACGCTCATGCGGCGCCCGTCCGTGCTGCGCGCGGGTCGGGCAGCGGGGTGAGCGTCTGCTCGAGCTGCGGACGCAGCCGCTCGAACTTCGGCGGCAGCGAGAGCCGCTCGCCGAGGTGCTGCGCGTCCTCGTCGGCGTCGAACCCGGGGCCGAGCGTGGCGATCTCGAACAGCACGCCGCTCGGCTCGCGGAAGTAGATCGAGCGGAAGTAGAAGCGGTCGATCACCGGCGTCGGGCGGGCTCCCCCGCGCGCCACGCGCTCCTGCCAGGCCTCGTGGTCCTCCATGCGGGAGGCGAACGCGACGTGGTGGACGGTGCCGGCGCCCTGACGCGGGCGGACGTCGGGCGCGGAGTCGTACGCGTAGACGCCGCCGCGCTCGTCGCCGCGGACCTCCCAGGCCCCGTCGTCGCCGCCGGTGAACCCCAGCGTCTCGCGCAGGAGCCGCTCGCTCTCCGCCGGGTCGTGCGTGTAGGCGCGGACGCCGTCGAAGCCCTGCAGCGCATGCTCGCGCGGGACGTCGGGCGCGCCGCCGGCCAGCGGCGCGTCGTCGACGGTCGAGACGATCAGCTCGTGCTCGAGGCCCTCGGGGTCGGCGAAGCGCAGGCCGCCGCCGGCGCGCTCGGTCGCGACGTCGTGGTCGCGCAGGCGCCGCTCCCAGAAGTCGAGCGTCGCGTCGGACCCGACGCGCCAGACGATCCGGTGCACCATCCCCGCGCCGGCCGCGCCGGCCGCCGCGCCGGGGTACTCGAAGAACGTGAGGTCGCTGCCCGGCGAGCCGTGCTCGTCGGCGTAGAAGAGGTGGTAGACGGTCGGATCGTCCTGGTTGACGGTCTTCTTCACCATCCGCAGGCCCAGGACGCCGACGTAGAACTCGA
Source organism: Solirubrobacteraceae bacterium (assembly GCA_035489875.1). Lineage (GTDB taxonomy): Bacteria > Actinomycetota > Thermoleophilia > Solirubrobacterales > Solirubrobacteraceae > DASQMT01. The sequence continues at coordinate 3,446 of DATHJG010000031.1, forward strand.
CGTTGCCCGGCGCATCGCCGGTGATCGCGGTGATGTGGTGGATCCCCTCGAGCTTCATCGCTTGCTCCTCTTGTTGACCGCGCAACACGCTACCAGCAACCTGTTGCGCATGCAACTACTCTGCGCTATAGTCGTCGTTGCGTGCACAACTAAGACAAAGGGGGATGCACCATGGAACTTGGATTGCTGGTCTTGCGGGTCGTCGTCGGCGCGCTGTTCGTCGGCCACGGCGCCCAGAAGCTGTTCGGCGTCTTCGGAGGGCCCGGGGTGAGCGGCACCGCCGGATTCTTCGAGCAGGTCGGACTGAAGCCCGGCAGGCTCCACGCGATCGCCGGCGGCGTCGCCGAGCTGGGCGGCGGCGCGCTGCTCGCGCTCGGGCTCGTCACGCCGCTCGCCGCGCTGCTGGTGACCGCCGTGATGACCGCGGCGATCCTCTCCGTCCACCTGCGCAACGGCCTGTGGAGCGCCGCGAACGGCTACGAGTACAACCTCGTGCTGATCGCCGCCGCGTTCGCCGTCGCCGCCGTAGGGGCGGGCGAGTGGTCGCTCGACAACGTGCTCGGCCTCGACGTCGCCGGCGCCGGCTGGGCGCTCGGCGCCCTCGGCCTCGGCCTCCTCGGCGGCGCCGGCGCCGTCCTCTCCTCCCGCTTCCAGCGGGCGGAGCGCGAGACGGCCCAGCCCGCAGCCTAGGACCGACTTCCGCGGCCCGCCACGATCCGGTCGTGGCGGGCCGCGACGTCGTCCGGGGGGGTGGTTCGCGGCGGCTCAGACCGCCTGGACGCGGATCATCCAGAGGTTCTCCTCGAGCCCCGCCACGACGCCGTGCAGCAGGTCCGCGGTGACCGTGTCGACATCCTCGATGCGGTCCATCCGGTTGCGGATGGCGCCGACCGCGTCCGTGAGCAGGCGCGTGAACGACGCGACCACGTCGCGGTCGGCGAGCGGGCCCTCGGGCAGCGTGGCGAGCTCGCTGCGGGCTGCGACGGTCGCCGCCCGTCCGTCGGGCGCGTGACCGAGCGTGACCGCGCGCTCCGCCACGGCGTCGCTCGCCGACCGCCACGCGTCGATCATCTCGTCGAGCTGCAGGTGCAGCGGCCGGAAGTTGGGCCCGATGACGTTCCAGTGCGCCTGCTTGCCGAGCAGCGACAGGTCGATCAGCACC
>DATHJG010000032.1:0-3446 GCA_035489875.1 Solirubrobacteraceae bacterium
ACCGCCGTGATCGTCGAACCCGACGTCGTCCCCGCCACCCCCGGAGCCGCTGCGCCCGGCATCGCCGCCGTGATCGTCGAACCCGACGTCGTCCCCGCCGCCACCCCCGGAGCCGCTGCTACTGCCCACGCCGCCGTCATCCGCCCCGCGTCCGCGCGTGCGGTCGTCGACGCCCGGGCGCGACGACGATGCGACCGGGGCCGCCGAGCCGGACGCCGGCCGGGCGCGCCGGTGGATCGTCCGCGTGACGACCTCGGTGCGAACCTCGGGGGTCGCGGCCGGCGCGGCCGCCTGCTCGGCCTCCGGGCGCGCGTCGCCCGCGCCGATCGCGAACGCGGTCAGGCCCCCCAGGGCGGCGAGCGTGCCCGCCGTTGCAAGCGTGGTGCGAATCGAAGTCACGGTGCCCTCCTTGTCCAGTGTCGGTCGGAGGGCACTATCGGCCGGACGCGTCAAAGCACCCGGCAACCGCAGGTAAAGGTTCGGCCAAATGCCTGGATCCGGCGGTCACGCCGGATACCTTTGCGCGATGCCCGAGGCCGCCCGACCGACGATCCTGCTCGTGGAGGACGAACGCTCGATCGCCGAGCCGTTCGCCGGCGCGCTCGCGCGCGAGGGCTTCGAGCCCGTCATCGCCGCCACGGCCCGCGCGGCGCTCGAGCTCTTCCACCGCCACGACCCCAGCCTCGTCCTGCTCGACATCGCCCTGCCCGACGGCGACGGCCGCGAGGTGTGCCGCCAGCTGCGGCGCGAGTCGGCGGTGCCGATCATCATGCTCACCGCCCGGGGCACGGAGACCGACCGCGTCGTCGGCCTCGAGCTGGGCGCCGACGACTACGTCGTCAAGCCGTTCAGCTCCGCCGAGGTGATCGCCCGCATCCGCGCCGTCCTACGGCGGAGCGGCCGGGAGACGGCCCACGAGCCGCCGGTGGAGATCGACGGGCTGCGAATCGACCCCGGCGCGCGGATCGCCACGCTCGACGGCGCCCCGCTCGACCTGTCGCGCAAGGAGTTCGACCTGCTCGCGCGGCTCATGCGCGACGCCGGCCGCGTCGTCACGCGCGAGGACCTGATGTCCGACGTGTGGGACGAGAACTGGTTCGGCTCGACCAAGACGCTCGACGTGCACATCGGCTTCCTCCGCCGCAAGCTCGACGACGATGCCGCCGACCCGCGCTTCCTGCACACGGTGCGCGGCGTCGGCTTCCGCTTCACGGGCGCCGAGGACACGTGAGCCTCCGGGCGCGCCTGCTGATCGCGCTCGGCTACCTCGTCGCGCTCGTGGTCGTCGCCTTCGCGGTGCCGCTCGGGCTCAACCTGCGCGACCGGGTCGGGAGCGAGGTGCGCGCCGACGGCCGCCTGCACGCCGACGTGCTCGCCGCCGGCGTCGGGCAGCTGATCGAGATGCGCGACGCGGAGCGGCTCGCCGAGGTCGCCGACACGGTCGGCGGCCCGGCGCGCGCCCGGGTCGTGGTCGTCGACCGGCGTGGCCGCGTGCTGGCCGACACCGCGGACGCCGAGGCCGTCGGCGTCGACTTCTCCAGCCGCCCCGAGCTGGTGGCGGCGCTCGGCGGCCGCCGCTTCCAGGACCAGCGCCGCTCCGACACGCTCGACCAGGAGATCCTCGCCACCGCCGCTCCGGTGTTCGACGCCGGCCGCGTGGTGGGAGCGGTGCGCCTGACCCAGAGCGTGGACGCGGTCAACGACGCGGTCCGGCGCACCGCGGTCGGGATCGCCGCCGTCGGCCTGGCCGTCCTGCTCGCCGCGCTGCTCGCCGCCTTCCTCCTCGCGCGCGGGATCACGCGGCCGATCGAGCGGCTCGGCGCCGCCGCGGACCGCATCGCCTCCGGCGACCTCGACGCCCGCGCGCCGGTCGAGGGGAGCCGCGAGCAGCGCTCGCTCGCGCGCTCGTTCAACGTCATGACCGAGCGGCTGGCGCGCGCGCTGCGGGCGCAGACGGAGTTCGTCGCCGACGCGTCGCACCAGCTGCGCACGCCGCTGACCGGGCTGCGGCTGCGGATCGAGGAGGCGCGGGCGAGCGCCGATCCCGCCGACGCCGAACGCCACCTCGACGCGGGGCTGCAGGAGCTCGACCGCATGTCGCACACGATCGACGACCTGCTCGTGCTCAGCCGCACCGGCGAGCGCGACGGCCAGGGCGAGGAGATCGACCTCGCCGAGGTCGCGGCTGACGCGCGCCGGCGCTGGGTCCGGACGGCGGCGGCGCGCGAGATCGCGCTCGCGGCCGAGTACGACGGCGCGGGCAGCGTGTGGGCGTCGCGCGCCGATCTCGACCGCGCGGTCGACGCGGTGCTGGAGAACGCGATCCACTACACGCCGCCCGGCGGTCACGTCACCGTGCGGGCGAGCGGCGCCGCGATCGAGGTGCTCGACGACGGCCCGGGCCTGGCCGCCGGCGAGGAGGGCGACGTCTTCGCCCGCTTCCATCGCGGTCGCGCCGGCCGCGGCGGTGCCGCGCGCGGGACCGGGCTCGGCCTCCCGATCGCACGCGAGCTCATGCGCGCCTGGGGCGGCGACGCGGCGCTCGACAGCCGCCCTGGGGGCGGCACGCGCGCGACGCTGACCGCCCAGCCCTTTGCCGGCTCTTTCCCGGGGGCTCCGTAGCGTGCGGCCGATGCGGGAACGGATGCTGTGGGTGGCGCTCGGCCTCGTCAGCCTTGTGCTCGCCGCCGCGCTCGGCCTGGCGACGAGCAAGCTCACGGACGCCCCGGTCGGCCTCTCCGCCGAGCCGGTCTCGGCGGGCGAGGCGCTGGCGCCCTCCCCGATGGCCACCCCCAAGCCGGCCGCGACGCAGGCGCCGCGGAAGCGCCGCCGCCCGCGGCGAACGCCCACCGCGACGCCCGCACCGACGGCGGTGCCGACGGCGGTCCCCACGGCGGACGACAACTCCGGCCATGGCTCGGACGACTCCGGCGGCGACGACAGCAGCGGCCGCGGACGCGGCCGCAGCGGCGACGACGACTGAGCGCCGACGCTCAGGCGGCTACGGCGGCTCGAGCTCATTGCCCTTGTCGTTTCCCCCGATTCGGTCACAGGCGAATCATTGGTCGAAGCGCCGGCAACGCCCGAAGCTCGAGGAAACGACCGACGGAGGCTCCGATGACATTCAAGACGACACTCCAGGCACGGACGCAGTCCGCTACCGCGATTCCGGTGACTGAGGAGATCCTCGCCGCGCTCGGGACGGCGAAGCGGCCGTTGCTGCGGGTCACGGTCAACGGCTACAGCTACACGGCTCGCGTCGGGATCATGAACGGCGAGCGCCTGATCCCCGCGAGCGCCGAGGTCCGCAAGGGCGCCGGGATCGCGGCGGGCGACGAGATCACGGTCGACATCGAACCGGAGCAGGTTCCCGGCTGAGCGCGGGCGCCGTGCAAGAACGGCGCGCTGACACTCGTGTACGTCGTCCCAGGCCGGCAGGCCCTCAC
>DATHJG010000033.1:0-4370 GCA_035489875.1 Solirubrobacteraceae bacterium
GCGATGTCGCACGCGCCGAGGCACTCGAACGGTTTCACGTGAAACGAGGGATCGTTGCCCGCGGCGTCGCGCATCGCCGCGTGGATGTCGTCGGCCCCGCGCAGCGAGCACGAGATGTTGGTGCAGACGTACACGTCGACCGGGCCCTTCGGCACGGTCTCGAACATGTCGTAGAACGTGGCCACCGAGGTGAGGTAGGCGGGCGTCAGCCGCATCACGCAGGCGACCTGCTCGAGCGCGGTGGGCGAGCACCAGCCGTGCAGCCGCTGCGCGGCGTGCAGCGCCGGGATCGTCGCCGAGCGCGGGTCGGGGTAGCGGCTCATGTACTCCTCGATCTCGGCGCGCAGCTCGGCCGGGACCGGCGTGGTCGCGGGATCGGGGACCTCGGCGGGGTCCTTCGTGAGGTCGGCGGCCTCGTCCCAGCCGGGGACGCGGCTGCCGTGCTCGTAGCGGGGGATGCCGGTCGGGTCGATGGCCATCATTGCGTCGCCGATCTCGTGCGGGATGTCGCGGGAGGGCGCACTAGCGATCGATTCCGCCCAGCACGGGGTCCAGCATGCCGAGCGTCGCGATGAAGTCGGCGATGTAGAGGTCGCGCACCATCGGGCGGAAGCCCTGCAGGTTCACGAACGAGGGGTCGCGCATGTGCACGCGCGCGGGCTTGGACGAGCCGTCGGCGCGGACGAAGCAGCCCAGCTCCCCGCGCGGGGACTCGATCGGGTAGTACACCTCGCCCGGCGGCACGCGGAAGCCCTCGGTGACGAGCTTGAAGTGGTGGATCAGCGCCTCCATGCTCGTCGCCAGCTCGTGGCGGGGCGGGAGCGCGTACTTGCGGTCGGGCGTGATGTAGGGGCCCTCGGGCAGGCCGTCGAGCGCCTGGTCGATGATCCGCACGCACTCCTTGATCTCCATGATCCGCACGATCATGCGATCCCAGTTGTCGCCGGCCGTGCCGACCGGGATCTTGAAGTCGAAGTGGTCATAGGAGGAGTACGGCGCGGCCTTGCGCAGGTCCCACGGGTTGCCGGCCGCGCGCAGCAGCGGGCCGGTCACGCCATGGGCGAGCAGCGTCTCCTCGTCCAGGGCCGCGACGTTGCGCAGGCGCTGCAGGACGATCTCGTTCTTCATCAGCAGCGCGAGGAACTGGTCCACGCGGTCGGGCATGACCTTCGTGAACGCGCGGACCTTCGTCTCCCAGCCGCCCGGGATGTCCTCGAAGACGCCGCCGACCTGGAAGTAGCGCGTGTGCATGCGCTGGCCCGACGACATCTCGAACAGGTCGAGGATCTGCTCCCGGTCGCGGAAGCAGTACCAGAACATCGAGATCGCGCCGAGGTCCAGCGCGGTCGTGCCCAGCCAGACCAGGTGCGACATGATCCGGTTGAGCTCCATGTGGATCACGCGGAGGTACTGCGCGCGCGGCGGCACCTCGAGGTCGAGGATCGTCTCGACCGCGCCGCAGAACGCCATCGCGTTGAAGTAGTACGCGAGGTAGTCCATCCGCTCGACGACCGGAATCACCTTCCAGTACGCCTTGTCCTCGGCCGTCTTCTCGATCCCCGTGTGCACGTAGCCGATCACCGGCTTGATGTCGCGCACGACCTCCGCCTCGAGCGTCGTGATCAGCCGCAGCACGCCGTGCGTCGCCGGGTGATGCGGGCCGAAGTTGATCGTGAGCAGCTCGTCGGACTCGGGGTGCGCGATGTGGGAGAGCTCGATCGACTCCTCCATCTCGCGGTACGGGATGTCCGGCGTCAGCCTGCGGTCGCGCGCCTCGATGTCGCTCATTCCCACCACTCCGGCGTCGTGCGCTCGTTGTGCGTGAACAGGACGGGCTCCCCGCCGATCGGGAAGTCGCGGCGCTGCGGGTGGCCCTCGTAGTCCTCGGGCATGAGGATCCGGCGCAGGTCGGGGTGACCGTCGAAGATCACGCCGAACATGTCGTAGATCTCGCGCTCCTGGTGGTCGGCGGTCGGCCATTCGGGCGTGACGCTCGGGACGTTCGGCGCGTCGAGCGGCACGCGCGTGCGCACGCTGATGCGGTCGACCTCGTGCATGTCGAGCAGCTCGTAGTGCACGCCGAGGCGCGGCTCCTCGGGGAAGTAGTCGACGCCGTGCACGGACGCGAGGAACCCGTAGCCCTTGGCCTTGAGGCGCTGCAGCGTCGCCGGCACCGCCGCGGGCGCGACGAGCAGGGTGGCATGGTCGCGGAAGTAGACGGTGTCGAGCACGGCGTCTGCGTCCGCGTCGCGCAGCTCCTGCGCGATCAGCTCCAGTCCGGTGGCGTCGGGCATCAGGCGCCGCCGGAGACGTTGATCGTCCGGATCGCGTCCGGGTCGTCGCGCTCGAGGTCGGCGACGACCTCCTCGGTCCCGCGACCGCCGTAGCGGCTGCGCCACCCCTCGTCCGGGTGGGCGAGGATCGCGGCGCGCAGCTTGAGGATGCCGTGGACGAGCGACTCCGGCCGCGGCGGACAGCCGGGCACGTGCACGTCGACCGGCACGAACTTGTCGCCGGGCACGAGCGCGTAGTTGTTGAACACGCCCATCGAGGACGAGCAGGCGCCCATCGCGATCACGTAGCGCGGCTCGAGCATCTGCTCGTAGATCCGCCGGATGACCGGCGCCATCTTGATCGAGATCCGGCCGGACAGGAAGATCGTGTCGGCCTGGCGCGGCGTCGCGCGGGCGGCCTCGAAGCCGAAGCGCGCGACGTCGATCCTGGGACCGATGTGCGACATCCACTCGATCGCACAGCAGGCGAGCCCGAACGAGAGGGGGAAGTTCGCGTTGCCGACCGCCCAGCGTCCGGCCTTCTCCAGGGTCGTGGTGAGCACCGACTGCTCGACGTGCTGCTGCAGCTCCGGGCCGTCGAGGCCGCCGCGCAGCATGTCACGCGCGCGCAGCTGCCGGGCACGGAACTCCGCGTTGGCGCCCGACCCGAGCTGGTGGCGGGTCACCTCCATTCCAGGGCCCCTCTCCGCCACACGTACACGTAGGCGATCAACAGCAGGACGATGAAGACGATCGTCTCGATCAGCGCGAACGTCCCGAACGCGTCGAGCTGCAGCGCGACGGGATAGAGCAGGATCGTCTCGATGTCGAACAGGATGAACAGCATCGCGACGAGGTAGAAGGAGATCCCGAAGCGGAAGTTGTGCTTGACGTCGGACGGCAGCCCGCATTCGTACGGGTCGCCCTGCGAGCGCGGGGCCGGGTTGCGGCCGATGACCCTGCCGAGGACGGAGTTGACCGTCGCGAAGATCAGCCCGAGCAATGCGCCGAGGCTCAGGAAGACGAGCGCCGGGAGGTAGGAGCGGATCATCCGGACCGGATTTGTAGCACTGCTTGTGCGGAAGTGTTACTTAGTGACATTCTGCACTGGCCGCCGGGGCGATTCAGAGCCAGCCCGCGGCCCGTACTCCCAAGAGCGCGACCACCAGCGCAGAAGCCGCCATCACGCCGACCTCGCGGCGCACGATCGCCCGCACCAGCTCCATCCGCTCGGCCTCCGGCAGGGCCGCGACCGCGTCCCTTCCCTCGAGCTTGCGGTGGTCGAGCTCGGTCTGCGCCGCGACGAGCCGGAGCTGCTCGGCGAGGAACGCGACGCCCAGCGGCGTCAGGCCGTAGACGAGGTGCAGCGGCGGGAGGTCCTTGCCGCTGAGCGACAGCACGATCCCGATCACGGCCTCGATCGCCACGAGCACCTGGCCCGCGCGCAGCAGCGGCCAGAAGCCGCGAGCGTCGCGCCACTGCCACCAGGCCCACGCGCCGTAGAGCCCGGCGGCGAGGTTGACGGCGATCAGCGCGACCCCGAGCGCGATGTGGACGGCGGTCACGCGCGCGCGCCATACGGGGCGCGGAAGCGGTCGGGCTCGGCGGGACGCAGCGGCATCGGCGCGGGGGATTGTTCCGTATGCTGTGCCGCCGTCATGCCCCGCCGCCTCCTCGTCGTCCTGGCCGTCGCCGGCTCCGGCCTCCTCGCTGCCTGCGGCGAGCAGGGGATCGAGCTCGCCAGGTCCAGCCCGGATTACGAGGGCGCGAAGCTCTTCCAGCAGCGCTGCGGGGCGTGCCACACGATCGCCGCCGCGGGGACCCAGGGCTCGGCCGTCAACCCGAACGACCGCGAGTACAAGGACGGCCCGAACTTCAACCAGCGCCGCGAGCAGAAGGACCAGGTTCTCTACGCGATCCGCAACGGCGGCTTCTCGTCCGGCCCGATGCCGCAGGACATCGTCGTCGGCGAGGAGGCGGAGAAGGTCGCCGAGTTCGTCGCGAAGTACTCCGGGCAGGAAGCTTCCACGACGCAGAGCCCGTAGTACCTCCCGCCTGCGCTCCGGGAGTTACAGTGCCGGCGATGCTCGACCTGAA
>DATHJG010000034.1:0-3061 GCA_035489875.1 Solirubrobacteraceae bacterium
CGCGCAAGATGAAGCGCGGCGGCAAGGTGTGGATCAACGTTTACCCAGACAAGCCCGTCACCAAGAAGCCCGCCGAGACCCGCATGGGCTCCGGCAAGGGCTCGCCCGAGGGCTGGGTCGCCGTGGTCAAGCCGGGCCGCGTGATGTTCGAGCTGGCCGGTGTGCCCGAGCCGCTCGCCCGCGAGGCGCTGCGCCTCGCCGGCCACAAGCTCCCCGTCAAGACGAAGTTCGTCCTGCGCGAGGACCTGGAGCACGCGTGATGAGGACCCAGGACCTGCACGATCTGGACGAGAAGACGCTGCGCGAGCACCTCGGCACCGCGCGGCGCGACCTGTTCGGCCTGCGCATGCAGCACGCCACCGGCGAGCTGGAGAACACGGCCGGCCTGAAGACCGCAAAGCGAGAGCTCGCTCGCGCCCTCACCGTGGCGCACCAGCGAGGGATCGACCCGAATGTGAAGAGCACGAGCGACAATGGCTGAAGACGAGAAGACCCCAGAGACCGTGGTTGAAGAGGTCGAGAGCGCCGAGACCGGCGAGACGACGCCCGAGGCGGCCGCGGAGACGCCCGCCGAGTCCGCGGCGCCGGCTGCCCCTGCTTCGACGACCCGCCGCGAGCGTCTCGACGCGCGCCGCGCCGAGCGCCGTCCCGCCCAGCGCGGGCCGGTGACGCCGGAGCAGCGCGTCGAGGAGCGCCAGGCGCGCCGCGCCGCGACCGCCAAGGAGCGCCGCGCCTACCGCGCGAAGCTCAAGGAGCGCCGCGCCGCGACGAAGTCCGAGCGGACGACGACCGAGGCTGACCACGCGCCGGAGCACGGCCCCGGCCGCCCGCGGGTGCGTCAGGGCGTCGTGACGTCGGCCAAGGGCGACAAGACCATCACGGTCAAGATCGACGTCGTCCGGCGCCATCGCCGGTACCACAAGATCCTGCGCTCCACGCTCAAGCTGTACGCGCACGACGAGGCGAACAACGCCAACGAGGGCGACACGGTCCGCGTGGTCGAGTGCCGGCCGATGAGCCGTTCGAAGCGCTGGCGCCTCACGGAAGTCCTGGAGCGGGCGAAGTGATCCAGAACGAGACGCGTCTCAAGGTCGCCGACAACACCGGCGCCCGCGAGATCCTCTGCATCCGCGTGATGGGCGGCTCCCGCCGCCGCTACGCGGGCGTGGGGGACATCATCACCGCCACGGTCAAGCAGGCCACCCCGCAGGGGTCGGTCAAGAAGGGCGAGGTCGTCAAGGCCGTCGTCGTGCGCACGAAGAAGGAGTTCGGGCGCGACGACGGGACCTACATCGCCTTCGACGAGAACGCGGCCGTGATCATCGACGCCCAGAACAACCCGCGCGGCACGCGCATCTTCGGGCCCGTGGCCCGCGAGCTGCGCGACGGCGGGTTCATGAAGATCGTCTCGCTCGCTCCGGAGGTGCTCTGAGATGAAGCTGCGCACCGACGACGAGGTCATCGTGATCTCGGGCAAGGACAAGGGCAAGACCGGCAAGATCATCCGCGTCGACCGGTCCAAGGACCGCGTCTACGTGGAGGGCATCAACATCGTCAAGCGCCACCAGCGCCCGAACCAGGCGCGCCCGAACGCGCCGGTCGGCGTGATCGAGCGCGAGGGTCCGGTCCACGTCTCCAACGTGGCGTTGCTGGACCCCAAGGACCACAAGCCGACGCGCGTAGGGACGCGCCGCACCGAGCAGGGCACGCGCATGCGCGTGACCAAGCGCTCGGGCACCGAGATCGACTGACATGGCACGACTGAAGGACGCATACAACGAGCGCATCCGCGCGCTGCTGATCGACAAGTTCGGCTACTCGTCGCCGATGCAGGCGCCGAAGCTGGTCAAGATCACGGTCAACATGGGCGTCGGCGAGGCCAAGCAGGACGCCAAGATGCTCGAGGCCGCCAAGCAGCAGCTGGCCGCGATCGCGGGCCAGCAGCCGAACGTGCGCCGCGCGCGCAAGTCGGTCGCCGCCTTCAAGCTGCGCGAGGGCATGCCGGTCGGCCTGTCCGTGACGCTGCGCGGGGAGCGCGCGTACGAGTTCCTGGACCGCCTGACGGCGATCGCGATCCCCCGGATCCGCGACTTCCGCGGGTTGAACCCGCGCTCGTTCGACGGGCGCGGCAACTACTCGATGGGCGTCCGCGAGCAGATCATCTTCCCCGAGATCGACTACGACAACATCGACCAGGTGCGCGGCATGGACGTGACGATCACGACCACCGCGCAGACCGACGCCGAGGCCTTCGCGCTGCTCGACGCACTGGGCATGCCCTTCTCCCGTGACGGGCGCCCGGCCGGCTTCGAGTCCTTGAACGACCAGGCCGTCGCGGCCTGAGGAACCGAGAGAGAACTCACCCATGGCCAAGACCTCCCAGATCGTCCGCTCCGCGCGGCCGGCCAAGTACAAGACCCGGGCGTACACGCGCTGCCGCAAGTGCGGTCGCCCGCGTGCCGTCTACAAGAAGTTCGGCCTGTGCCGGATCTGCCTGCGGGAGATGGCCCACGAGGGCTACATCCCCGGCATGACCAAGTCGAGCTGGTAGGGCGTTCGGCATGAGCATGACCGACCCCATCGCCGACTTCCTGACGCGCATCCGCAACGGGATCATGGCCGCCCACGAGACGGTCGAGATCCCCTCGTCGACGCTCAAGAAGGAGCTCGCCCGCATCCTGCGCGAGCAGGGCTACATCGAGGCGTTCGAGACCGTCGACGGCCGCCCCGGCGCGGCCGGCGAGCGGATCGTCGTCCGGTTGAAGTACACCGAGAACCGCACGTCGGTGATCTCGGGGATCCGGCGCGTCTCGCGTCCGGGTCAGCGGACCTACGTCGACGCCAAGCACGTCCCGAAGGTGCTGGGCGGCATGGGCACCGCGATCCTGTCCACGTCCCACGGTGTGATGACCGGCCACGACGCGCGCAAGGCGGGCGTCGGCGGCGAAGTCGTGGCGCACGTCTGGTAACGGCATGTCGCGCATCGGCAAGAAGCCCATTCCGCTCCCGACGGGCGTCACCGTGACGATCGAGCCCGAGCTCGTGCAGGTCAACGGCCCGC